>USJO01000023.1 GCA_900555075.1 uncultured Clostridium sp. | reverse complement strand
ATTTTGAGGGTTGAAATATTTTTTAAAAATTTCCCCGAAAAAAATTGACACTATCTTTTGGTTGATATAGCTTTACAAACCATACAAGATATGATAAAATTATAAACAATTTAGTAAAGGTCTGGTGATATAAAATGAAATTAAGTAAAGATTTTTTTTATACTATTAAAGATAATGTATCAGAAGAAGAAACAAATAGTGGAAAACTTTTAGTAAAAAGCGGAATGATTAAAAAAGTAAGTAATGGTGTTTACTTAAAAACTCCAATAGGACTAAAGGTAATGGAAAATATAGAAAAAATTATTAGAAAAAATATGGAGGAAGTAGGGGTAAGTGAGGTGAGTATGCCTACTTTATTACCTATGGAATTATTTGAAAAAACAGAAAGAAAAGAGGCTATTGAAGAGGAGGCTTTTTGTGTAAAAGATAAACACAATAGAGGATATATTTTAGGATCTACTTATGAGGAACTTTCTGTTCAAATTGCAATGAACAAAATCAAATCATATAAAGATTTACCTCTTTCAATATATCAAATAGGAACAAAATATAGAAATGAATCAGAACCTAAATTAGGCTTAATACGTCTTAAAGAATTTACAATGAAGGATGCATATAGTTTTGATAAAGATTCTGAAGGTTTAGATAAGTCTTACAAAACAATGATTGAAGCATATAAAAAAATATTTAAAGACCTAGGAATAGAATATATTATAGTAAATGCAGATACTGGAATAACAGGAGGAACTAAATCAGATGAATTCCAAGCACTAATAAAGATAGGAGAAGACACTCTTGTAATATGCGATAAATGTGACTACGCAGCAAATATAGAGATAAGCAAAAATGGAAATAAGATAGAAGAAAGTACAGAAAAAGAAGAAGAAATGGAAACAATTTTTACTCCACACGCAGGAACAATTGAAGAACTTGCAACTTTTTTAGGTATGCCAGCTTCAAGTTTCGTAAAGACTATGATATATGAAATAGATGGAAAATTCTATGCCTGTATGGTTAATGGAGATAGGGACATAAATGAAACAAAACTTGCAAGACTATTAAATGCTACAAATATAAAACTTGCAGAGCTTGAAGATGTTAGAGAAATTACAAAAGCAGAAATAGGATTTGCAGGACCTGTAGGATTAGAAATACCAGTCATTTTAGATGAAGAACTACAAAACAAAAAGAACTTTATCGTTGGAGCAAATAAAACAGATCATCATATAAAAAATGTCAACTTAAAAGATTTTAAAATAGAAATTATTGCAGACATAAAGAAGGTAAAAGAAGGAGATATTTGCCCAAAATGTGGAGGAAAGCTAGTATTCAAGAAAGGCGTAGAAATAGGAAATATATTTAAATTGGGAACAAAATATTCAGAAAGTTTAGGACTAAATTACTTAGGAGACGATAATAAACCACATCCAGTAGAAATGGGAAGCTATGAGCTAGGACTAGACAGAATATTATCTATAATTGTTGAACAAAATAGCGACGAAAGAGGAATAGTATGGCCAATAAATGTTGCACCATACAAGGTAGCAATTATAGTAATAAAACCAGAAGATGAAGAGCAAAGCAAATTAGCAGAAAAATTATATAACACATTAAATGAACTTGGAATTGATACATTATTAGATGACAGAAAAGAAAGAGCTGGAGTAAAATTTAATGATATGGATTTAATAGGAATACCAGTAAGAATAACAATTGGCAAGAATATAACAGAAGGCGTAGTTGAAATGAAAGTAAGAAAAAGCGAGGAAGCAGAAAACTGCAAAATAGAAGATATAATAGAAAATGTAAAGGAAAAAGTAGAGAAACTTACTAAGAAATAAATTTATTTAAATATTTTTACATAAAAAATGAACCCTCTTTATTAAACTTTTTTGTCTAATAATTTGGGCTCATTTCATATTCAACAGTTATTTTTTTTATTTTGCTTCATAATATTAATTAAAAAAAGGAGGAGCATTATGAAAAAATATATTTGGATTCTCTTATGTATAATATTAGGAATTATAATAGTAATAAAAATAATAATAAAACCTAATAAAAACAGAACCATACTCACAAGTAGTGGAGAGATTTTAAGTAATAAAAAAATAGGATGGGGAATAAAAAGAAATGACAATCATGAGCAACCAGATTTAGGAGGTGCAAACAAAAAATTAATAGATGAAAATGAAGACATAGCAATAGGAAACAAAGAAAGTAAATGTGTATATTTAACATTTGATGAAGGATATGAAGCAGGGTATACACCTCAAATACTAGATACATTAAAAGCAAACGATGTAAAAGCAGCCTTTTTCATAACAGGACATTATCTAAACACACAGCCAGAATTAGTAAAAAGAATGATAGACGAGGGACATATAGTAGGAAACCATACAGTAAACCATCCAAGTATGCCAGACTTAGACAATGATAAATTAAAAGAAGAGATAACAAAATTACATACAGCAGTATTTGAAAAATTTGGATATGAGATGAAATACCTAAGACCACCCAAGGGAGAGTTCAGCCAAAGGACCTTACATTTAACAAAAAGTTTAGGATATACAACAGTAATGTGGAGTTTTGCTTATGATGACTGGGACGAAAGCAAACAAGGAAGAGAAACTTATGCAAAAGAAAAAGTACTATCAAACCTACACAATGGAGCGGTAATTCTGTTGCATTCCAATTCAAAAGATAATTGTAATATATTAGACGAAATAATAAAAGAAATAAAAAAACAAGGTTATGAATTTAAAACTTTAGATGAATTTAAAAGATAATAGCTATAAATCTATTGTAATTCAAGCTTACTATTATAAAAACTGTCCAATTTCTCCGTAGCTAACTCAATAAATGTGCTAATAGAGAGAAGAGTACGTTTTTAAAAAACATATATGTTGGGGAAATCAGCTTGTTTTGTAGCATTAACAGAAATCTTACAAAATTTTCCCAAATGTATTGATTATTAAAAACGATATATGATAAAATTAAGTAGTTAAAATTGTGCTCAATTATACAAAAAAATTATTATAGGAGGAAAAATGAGCAATATAGGAATAGATGCAGGAACTTCAATTATAAAACTAGTAAATGTTGATAAAGAAAATAATATAATACATAAAAGGATAATAGATAAAATGCCAATACTACAAGCACTAGAAGAATTTATACACAATGAAAATATAAGAATAGAAGAGGTTTCAAAGATAGTAATTACAGGGATTGGAAGCGCAGAGGTTGGAAATAACATTTATGATATTCCAACAATAAAAGTAGATGAATTTCAAGCAATTGGCAAAGGAGGTCTATATCTGTCTAACAATGAAAGAGGCTTAGTAGTAAGCATTGGAACAGGAACAGCATTTGTAAAGGCAGAAGGTACAAATTTTAGCCACGTTGGTGGTACTGGCGTAGGAGGAGGCACACTATTAAACTTATGTAAAAAGATTAGTTGCATAAATTCATTTAATGAAATAAATGAACTTATACTAAAAGGAAACTTACATAACGTAGATTTAACTATAAAAGATATAACAAATCAAGAAATAAAAACTCTACCTGCAGATACTACTTCTGCAAATTTTGGAAAATTAAATGAGAAAGCCACAAAGGAAGACATTGCACTTGGAATTGCAAATATGGTATTTGAAGTCATTGGTATGATGGCAGTCTTCTGGACACAAAATACAAACATTAAGGATATAATTGTTGTAGGAAGTGTTGCTACAATGCCATATATGAGAACAGTTTTTACCAAGATAGAAAAAATGTATAATTTAAAATTTATAATTCCAAATGAAGCAGAATTTGCAACAGTCATTGGTGCAATAAAGCTAGCAGTTTAAAAATAACATAAGAAAATAAAGATACTAAGGAGGTACATAAATGTACATATTTAATAAAATAACAGTAAACCCACAATTACCAAAGCCTATAGAAAGATTAAGTGAGATATCAGAAAATCTATGGTGGTCTTGGAATACGGAATTTCTAAAGATATTTAAAGAAATAGACATAGATTTATGGGAAAGATGTGGTAAAAATCCAGTAAAGTTTTTAAAAAATGTAGAACAAGAAAAGCTTGAAAGAGCAGCTACTAACTTAGAGATTTTGAAGGATTACAGAACAAATGTAGAAAACTTTGATGACTATATGAAAAGCAGAAATACGTGGTTTAATAAACAATATCCAGAAAACAAAGAGGATAT
The DNA here is from genome assembly GCA_900555075.1 of uncultured Clostridium sp. Taxonomy (GTDB): domain Bacteria; phylum Bacillota; class Clostridia; order TANB77; family CAG-508; genus UMGS1781. The sequence goes on along the minus strand of USJO01000023.1, from coordinate 15,594 downwards.
AATTGCATATTTTTCAGCAGAATATGGATTAGATGAGACTATTCCAATATATTCAGGAGGACTAGGCATATTATCTGGAGACCACTTAAAGTCTGCAAGTGATTTGGGAATTCCCCTAGTAGCAATAGGTCTATTATATAAAAATGGATATTTTAATCAAACAATAGATAAAAATGGTCAACAACAAACTGTGTATACAGATATAGAATTGGAAAACTTACCAATAAAACCAGTAAAAGATGAAAACGGAGAAGATTTAATAATAAATATAAAAATGGTAAAAGAAAAACTATACATAAAGGTATGGAAAATATGTGTAGGTAGAGTGAAATTATATTTATTGGACACAGATATAGATGAAAATAAAGAAGCAAACAGAGGAATTACACTTAAATTGTACGGTGGAGACCAAGAAATGAGAATAAAACAAGAAATGGTTCTTGGCATCGGTGGAGTTAGGTTATTAGAAGAGCTTAATATAAAACCAACGGTATACCATATGAACGAAGGACACTCATCTTTCCTTGTTTTAGAAACAATTAAAAATACAATAAAAGAAAAAGAATTAGCATTTAACATAGCAAAAGATATTGTTACAGCAAAAACAGTATTTACAACACACACACCAGTACCAGCAGGAAATGATGTATTCCCTACAACACTTGTTGAAAAATACTTTGATGGATATTGGAAAGATTTAGGAATTTCAAAAGAAGAATTTTTAGAATTAGGAATGAAACCAAAAGAAACCAATAAAAACACCTTCAATATGGGAATATTAGCATTAAAAGTAGCAGGAAAGAAAAATGGAGTAAGTAAATTACATGGAACAGTTTCAAGAGAACTATTTTCAGATGTATGGCCTAATATTGCACCACAAGAATCACCAATAACATATGTAACAAATGGAATACACACTTGCTCATGGCTTGCACCAAATTTAAAAGAATTATATAATAAATATTTAGAACCATACTGGCAAGATAAAATGTATTTAGATGAAACTTGGAAGAGGATTGAGAAAATTCCAAATATGGAACTATGGGAGGCTCATAAATTAAGAAAAGTAAAGTTATTAAAACTTGTTAGAGACAACGTTACAACAAGATTAAAAAACAATGGTACTCATTATGAAAAAATAAAAGAGATAGTATCAAAACTAAACCCGGAAGCTCTAACAATAGGTTTCGCACGTAGATTTGCAACATATAAAAGAGCAACACTAATATTTAAAGATTTAGAAAGAATGACACAAATATTAAATGATGAATCAAGGCCAGTACAAATAATATTTGCAGGAAAAGCACATCCAGCAGATAAAGAAGGTCAAGAATTAATTAAATATATCCACGAAATATCAATGATGCCACAATTCAAAGGAAAAATCTTCTTGCTTGAAAACTATAACATAAATGTAGCAAGATATTTAGTATCAGGTGTAGACGTATGGCTTAATACACCACGTAGACCAATGGAGGCATCAGGAACAAGTGGAGAAAAAGCATCAGTAAATGGAGTAGTAAATTGTAGTATACTAGATGGCTGGTGGGCAGAAGGATACAACTTCAAAAATGGATGGGCAATAGGCACAAACGAAGAATACCTTTCATATGAAGAACAAGATTTAGCAGATAGCGAAAGTATATACACAATATTAGAAAATAAAATAATACCAGCATATTATAACAAAGACGAAAAAGGAATATCTGCACAATGGATGACCCTTATGAAAAACTCAATAATGTCTACAGGAGGAAAATACAGTACAGCAAGAATGTTAGTAGATTACACAGAAAAGCTATATATGCCATTATGTAATCTAACCAATAAATATTACAATGGTTTAGAAAATGTTACAGAATACAACAAAATAAAACAAAACCTATATGAAAACTGGAATGACATAAAAATCACTCAAGAAAACAACTTAGACAACATAATAATAGATGCTGGAAATAAAATAGAAGTAAAATGCAAAGTAGAACTACCTAACATAGAAAAAGAATATATACAAACAGAATGCTATTACGGAAAAATACTAGAAAACGGAATAGTAGAAGAAGTTGGAATAGTACCAATGAAGTTAATATCAGAAGACACACAAAACAAAACATATGAATATGAAGCAGAAATAGAATTAAAAACAGGAGGAAACTTTGGGTATACCTTTAGAGTAATGCCAAAACACGATATGTTATTAGATCCAGCAAACCTAAATTTAGTAAAATGGATAACAGAATAAAACAAAATATAGGGCAGACGTAAAGGTCTGCCCTAAAATGTTTTTGCATTTTTTATATTGACACTACGTTTTTGAAATGATAAAATCTAAGAAAATAAAATTGAAAGGAAATGAATTGTATGAGAAAAACTAAAATAGTGTGTACATTAGGTCCTGCAACAGACAATGAAGAAATTTTAAAAAAACTCATGTTAGAAGGAATGAATGTTGCAAGAATAAATTTCTCACATGGAAATTATCAGGATCAGGAGAATAGAATAAATATGTTTAAAAAAGTAAGGGATGAGCTAAAGTTGCCAGTGCCATTACTTTTAGATACACAAGGACCAGAGATAAGAATTGGAAAATTTGAAGAAAATAAAATCTACTTAGATAAAGGGCAAGAATTTACATTAACAAATAGTGATGAATTAGGAGATAAAACAAAGGTATCAATAACATATAAAACCTTATATAAAGAAATAGATGTTGGAAGAACAATACTTGTAAATGATGGAACAATAGAGTTAGAAGTAAAAGAGATAAAAGATAAAGATATAGTTTGTAAAGTCCTTCAAGGAGGAAAACTTACAAATAGAAAGAGTATTAATATACCAGATTTTATTGTAACACTTCCAGGAATCACCAAGAAAGACATTGAAGACATAAAATATGGAATAAAAGCAGGATTTGACTATATTGCGGCATCCTTTGTAAGAAAACCTCAAGACGTGATAGAAATAAGAAAAGTACTAGAACAAAATGGTGGAGAGCATATAAAAATAATATCAAAAATAGAAAACAGAGAAGGAATAAAAAATTTTGATGAAATACTAAATGTATCAGATGGAATAATGGTAGCAAGAGGAGACCTAGGAGTTGAAATACCTATTGAGGAGGTTCCAATTTTTCAAAAAGAATTTATAAAAAAGACATACAAACAAGGAAAACCAGTAATAACAGCAACACAAATGCTAGAATCTATGATAAGCAATCCAAGACCAACAAGAGCAGAGGTAAGCGATGTTGCAAACGCAATATATGATGGAAGCAGTAGTATAATGCTCTCTGGTGAAACAGCTTCAGGAGAATATCCGGTAGAATGTGTAAAAACAATGAATAGAATTGCCACCAAAATAGAATCATCAATAAAATATTGGAAAAGATTTAAATCAAGAGAATATAATTTAATAGATTCTGATTGCGAGTTTATTATGAACTATGCAGTATGTACAACAGCTATGAATGTTGAAGCAAAGGCAATTATTGCTTACACGAACACAGGAGACACAGCAAGAATGGTATCAAGCTTTGGACCAGAATGTCCAATATTTGCAATAACACAAAATGAAGTAATATATAGACAATTAGGACTATGTTGGGGAATAATACCAAAGCTATTTGATGAGCAACCAAATATAGATGTACTATTACATAAAGGATTAGATAAATTAAGAGAAGAAAACTTCTTAAATAAAGGCGATAAAGTAGTTATAGCAGGTGGAACAAAAGTACTTACAGATATACCAACAGGAGATGTAGCAAAAAACAATGTAATGGGAGGAGTTGTTGAAATATAATGGAACCAATGTTTATTTTAGCAATAGTTTTAGTAAGCATAGTACTATTAAAGATTATATTTAAATTAGATATAAAAAAAGCAGAAACGCTGACGGAAAATAAGGAGCTAGAAAAGCTTACAGATAAATTTCCGGAAAATGTGGAAGTAGCAAAAGAGATGCTTAAAATGCTTAAAAACGAAAAAGTAAAAATAGAGGAAGCAAAAAACACCCAAACAAGTTTATATATAGTAGTTACAGATAAAATATTAATAGCAGATATGAAAAATAATTATGGTAGATTACAAACAATAGCACATGAATGCTTACACTCAGTGCAAGACAGAAGGTTACTATTATTCAACTTTATTTTCTCAAACATATTAATACTATATTGGTTAATAATATGTATACTAACAATAGCAAATGTTATTACAAATATATCAATGCCAATATTTGCATTATTACTAATGGCTACAATAAAACTAATAGTACGAGGCTTCTTAGAAACAGATGCAATGACAAAATCTAAATATTTAGCAAAAGAATACATAGAAAGCAAAAATATATTAACAAAAGAAGAAACCAACAGCTTATTAGAAAAATATGAAGAAATAAACAAACAAGGAGTACCATTTACACTTGTTCACATACTATCAGGTTCATTTCTTGGAATACTTATGTATGCATTAATTGCGTTAATAACATAAATAAATTCATGCAATTCAATTTTCGAATTGCATATTTTTTTTCATATAAAATACAATTAAAGAGGAGGACGAAGATGAGAAAAAAGAGTAGAATTAACCAAATGTTAGAAATGCCTAGAGAAATTAACAATAAAGAACCCAAAATAACAATTATTTCCTTTGACGAAATTTTAATAGAAAATTATAAGGGCATATTAGAATATGAAGAGTTCTTTATAAAAGTAGATACTGAAATTGGCACAGTAAATATAAATGGCTACAAACTCACACTAGAACAGATTACAGAGGAAGATATTGCAATAAAAGGAACAATAAAAAGCATAGACTTAGAAAAAGAATGAAGTGGGGTGAACTTTGTTGTTTGTACGAATAATGCTAAATTATTTTAAAGGTTATGTAAGAATAAGAGTAGAAGGATTTTTTATTGAAAGATTCATAAATATGTGTATAAGTAAAAGAATATTACTTATGGACATACAGAGAGAAAAGTCAAGCATAATGTATGCAAAAGTAGGATTAGCTGATTACAAAAAATTAAGACAAATAGCAAAAAAAACAAAATCAAAAGTAAAAATCCAAAGTAGAAAAGGTTTGCCTTTTATCTTACATAAATATAGAAAAAGAAAGATATTCCTAGCACTATTTATGGTAATTATTATAGGAATAATTATTTCTTCAAATTACATATGGAATATAGAGGTAGTAGGAAATGTAAATATATCTACAAGAGAAATAATACAGAGTTTAGAAGCAAGTGGACTTACAATTGGCACTTCAAAAAATGACATAGATACAGACACTATCATAAATAAAATAAGACTAAGTAGAGATGATGTTGCATGGATTGGAATAACTGTAAAAGGTACAAATGCCATAGTAAAAGTAAAAGAAGCCGATAAAGCCCCAAATATTCTTGATGAAAATAAATATTGTAACATTATAGCAGATAAAACCGGAATGATAACAAAAATAAATGTACAAAATGGAACGGCAACAGTTAAGGTAGGAGATATAGTGGAAAAAGGTATGACATTAGTAAATGGATACTTAGAAGGAAAATATACAGGAACAAGATATGTGCATGGAGCAGCAGAAATAGAAGCAAAAATATGGTACACAAAAAAAGAAAAGGCTTCACTTGTTCAACAAATTGCAGTGCAAACAGGAAACGAAGAAAAAAAGTACAGTATAAAATTTAAAAAAAATAAAATAAATTTGTTCAAAACCCTTTCAAAATTTGAAAAATATGATACAATAAATGAGGATAAAAAATTAATGTTATTTTCAAATTTTTATTTACCCATAGAAATAATAAAAACAACAAATAAAGAATATGTATTACAAGAAATTACATATACAGAAGAACAAGTAATAGAAATATTAACAAAAAAGCTAAAAAAAGAGCTTTTACAAGAGATAAAAGAGCAAAACAATATAGTAAATACTAATATAAATACAAACTTAGAAGATGGATATGTAGAAGTAGAAGTAACATATGAGGTGCTAGAAAATATGGGTATAGAGCAAGAGATAAATTTTTAGAAAAGGGTGATCATATGGAGCAAAGAAGTTTAAAAGTAATTGAAACTGACAAAACATTTTTTGCAAAAATAAGTAGCACAATATCAAAAATACTTATTCCTACAAGAGTAGGGCTAAATGGCGTAATGATTTCCATAAAAAGAAACAGCTTAATAAAAGCATATAATAATTATCTAGAAAATAACACAGAAGAAAATTCTAAAAAATATGAAGATAGTTATGCTTTATATCTTGAATCAATAGATAAATATATAATGGATTCACTATATAAAAAAGTAAAAAGTAACACTGCAACAGATTTTGAAAGAGAAGCTATCTCAAAGTACTACTTTGTAGTAAGTTTAAAAAACAAAAATTATCTAGAATATAAATATAAGAAACAAGAGTATTTGTTAAGAATAGATTATGAAACAGTAAGTATTATGAAAAATGAAAAAACGGTCAATAAATATAAACAGTTTTATGTTGAAAAAATGGATAGTTTGTATAAAGGATTACTAAAGAATTATTCGGTAGCAATAACAGATAATGTACACGAAACAAACGAAGCATATGAGAAAATATTTAAAACTCTAGAAAAATATATAATGGAAATATTACCAGTAAAAATAGAACTTGGAGACGAAACTGCAAAAGAGGAGTATGAAAAATTTATACACACAACAGTAGGCAAATTAGATGAGAAGGATAAAATTATGCAAAAAGTAGCTTTGCTAGGAGTAAGCAGAAAAATATTCATACACAGTTTACCACTAGCAGCTACTGAAAAATGTTACATTAAATTACTAAAAGATTTAAGAGAGTTAATTGTAAATAGTAAAACAGAACCAAAAAGAAATAATGTATATGCAACACTTTTTGATGTAATAGAAGACTACAATGTAAAGATTTTATCAACAAAAGTTTACTGGGACAGGCCAGAGGAAAGACTAGAATATAAAAAGTTCTGGAAAAAATACGAAAAAATAAAAAACAATACAGAGAAAAAGCAAATACTGTTCTTGAAGGAAGATATTAAAAAACTAAATATAAATAGAAAAAAATATGAGAAAGTTATTGGATTACACAAAGAGAGATTAACTAAAATGGGTGCAATGAAAACAATAGCACCAACAACAAAAACTTACAGTAGAATGGTATATAATAAGAGGTCGGCATAAAATGGATATATTAGAATTAAATTATTTAGACATAGAAGAGAATAAAGAATATGAAGAAATAATAAGAAAAGTATTAAACAAATGCTTTGAAGAGGAAAAACTAGAAAACAAAAAGCTATATGTGAATGTAGTTTTAACAGATTCTAAAAATATACAATCAATTAATAAAAAGCATAGAGGAATAGATAGACCAACAGATGTATTATCTTTCCCAATGTTCAAAAAGGGAGAACTAGATAACCTAAAAATAAAAAATGAAGATATATTAGGAGATATGGTAATATCAATAGAAAAAGTAAAACAGCAAGGAGAAGAATATGGACATACCTTTAAAAGAGAGCTTGCATATATGGTGGTACACTCATTTTATCACTTATTAGGATATGACCATATGACAAAAAATGATAAAAAAGAAATGAGACAAAAGGAAGAAGACATACTACAAAAATTAGATATAAATAGAAAGGGTGAATAAAATGAAAAAAAACAAAGGTGGAAAAATAGCAATAATAATTTTAATTTTAATGATAATAGTATTAGCAGGTGTTCTAGGTGTGAAGATTCTGAAGGACAAAAAAACACCAGAACTTGTATCAAAAGAAAAACAAGAGGAGACACCAGCTCCAGAAGTGAAAGAAGTTCAAATAGTAAATGAGAAGTCTAAATCAAGACCATATGCAGTAATGATAAATAACAACCATTCAGCATGGCCACAATGTGGTTTGCAGGATGCATATTTAGTATATGAAATAATTGCAGAAGGTGGAATAACAAGAATGATGGCACTATTTAAAGACAAAGATACTACTAAGATTGGTTCAATAAGAAGTGCAAGACATTATTTCTTAGATTATGCAAACGAAAATGATGCGATATATATACATTGGGGAGGAAGCCCACAAGCATATAAAAAATTAGGGTCTATGGATCACATAGATGGAATTGCACTAGAAAGAACAGTGTTTTTTAGAGATAAGACTTTAAAAAGAGACTATGAACACACAGGTTTTACAAGTATGCAAAACGTAAAAGAATATGCAGAAAAGAAGGGTTATACAAGAGATACAAATAAAGATTTATTATTAAATTATAGTGCAGAAGAAATTGAAATGGATAAACTAGAAGGTGCAGAAAAAGCAACATCAGTATATATAAAATACTCAAATTATCACTCAACAAGTTATGAATATGATGAAGAAAATAAAACATATAAAAGAAGTATGAGTGGAAAACCAAATGTGGATTTAGTAACAGGAGAGCAATATACTGCAAAAAATATAATTATATACAAAGTAGGAAATTACACATTAAATGATGGAGAAGGAAAAGGTAGACAAGAACTAGAAAACATTGGAAATGGTACAGGATACTTAGTAACAGGAGGATATGTAGTTCCAATAACGTGGGAAAAAAACTCACATAGTGCTCAAACAGTATACAAATATACAAGCGGACAAGAAATTACAGTTAATGACGGAAGTACATATATACAAATTTGCCCACTAAATGCTACAATTACAATTGAAGCACCAGAAACAGAACTACCAGAAAACACAACAGAATAATAACTGTAAAGACAGACGCCCTAGGGGACCATATTTGTTTTCATAGGCGGAGATGGAAGTCCGCCATCTACAGAAAATCTAATATAAAAGAGAGGAACACAATAATGTCAAACTTTAAATCGGGTTTTGTGTCTATAATAGGAAGAACAAACGTAGGAAAATCAACACTTATCAACAGTTTAACTGGGGAAAAAGTTGCAATAACAGCTAATAAATGCCAAACAACAAGAACAGCAATAAAAGCAATTATAAATAGAGAAAATTCGCAGATAATATTTATAGACACTCCTGGAATTCACAAACCAAAAACTAAACTTGGTAATACAATGATAGAAACAGTATGGGCTTCTGTTCCAAATTCAGATGTAACACTATTTATAATAGACGCAACTTCAGACAAAATAGGAACAGGAGATAAAATAATATTAGATAAAATAAAGGAACTAAAAAGAAAAACTATATTAGTTATAAACAAAATAGACTTAATAGAAAAAGAAAAACTATTTAAGGTTATAGAACTATACAAAAATGAATATGAATTTGAAGCAATAATACCAGTTAGCAGTTTAGAGAACGACAACACAGAAGTTATATTAAAAGAAATAGAAAAAATACTTCCAGAAGGACCAGCATATTACGACATAGACCAATACACAGACCAAACAGAAAGACAAATGGTGGAAGAGATTATAAGAGAAAAAGCTCTAAAATTATTAGACGAAGAAATTCCACACGGAATATATGTAGAAACACAAAAAATGAAATTAAGAAAAACTGTAAAAAATGAAGATATTTATGACATAGAAGCAATTATATACACGTTAAGAGAGTCACACAAAGGCATAATAATAGGTAAAAATGGAAACATGCTAAAAAGAATAGGAATGTATGCAAGACAAGATATTGAAAAGATGCTACAAACAAAAGTAAATTTAAAAATATGGGTAAAAGTAAAAGAAGATTGGCAAAATAATAACAGCATAGTTAGTAAATTTAAATTAAAATAAAAGTATAAAATAAATAAAATTACAGAAAATATTTTTAAAGAATTAACGAGGGGGATGAAAAGTATGATAAGACAAATTGCATGGAATACATTCAAAAATACAGGTAATATAGATACATTTTTAGAATATAAACAAGTAGAGGATATAGAAAAAGTTATAAAGGTGAAGGAATATGAGAACAGTCAAAACAAAAGGAATAATAATTGCTGAAAAAATAATGTCTGATTTTGACAAAATACTTACAATATTAACACCAAATTTAGGAAAAATAGAGTGCATTGCAAAAGGAGCAAGAAGGCCAAAGAGCCTTTTAATGGCAGGCACTCAATTTTTATGTTTTGGAGAATATATACTATACAAAGGACAAGATAACTACAGCATAAACTCTTGCGAAACCATAGAACTATTTTATAATATAAGAACAGATTTAGATAAATTAAAATACGCAGTATATATCACAAAAATAGTAAATGATGTAACAACTGAAAACCAAAACAATTATAAAGTGTTACAGCTATATCTAAATACATTATATGTAATATCAAATACAGATAAGAACTTAGAATTAATAACCTCAATATTTAGATTAAGATTACTTTCAATAATAGGATATAGACCAGAAATAAGAGAATGTAAAATATGCAAACAAAAAGAAAAATTAAGTAAATTCAGCATAAAAGATAATGGATTCAAATGTGAAATATGTGGCAAAGAAGATAAAGGTGCAATAGATATGTGCGAAACAACCAAAGATGCAATAAGATATATAATTTTAGCAGATGCAAAAAAAATATATTCATTCCAAATACCGCAAGACGCAATAGAAGAACTAAAAATAATATCAAAACTATACTTAACAGAGAAACTAGAAAAAGAATACAAATAAACTTAAAACCTTGTCCATATTGGGGCAAGGTCTTATTTTGCTATTGACAAAATATGTATATATTGATAAAATACTAACGAAAGGAATAATATGAAAGATACAGTAGTTTTAGGAATAGAATCTAGTTGCGATGAAACTTCTGCAGCAATTGTAGTAAATGGGAGAAGAGTATTATCAAATGTAATAAATTCACAAATAGATATACATACTATTTATGGAGGAGTAGTACCAGAAATAGCATCAAGATGTCATGTTGAGGTTATAAATCAAGTTGTGAAGGAAGCAATAAAAAAAGCAAATATGCAATTAGAAGATATAGATGTTGTAAGCTGTACATATGGACCAGGTTTAGTAGGTGCATTGCTAGTAGGCGTATCATATGCAAAAGGCTTAGCATATGCTTTGCAAAAGCCACTAGTAGGTGTAAATCATATAGAAGGACATATAGCAGCAAATTATATAACATATCCAGAGCTTGAACCGCCATTTTTATGCTTAATAATTTCAGGAGGACACACTCACCTAGTAAAGATAATAAATTATACAGATTTTGAAATATTAGGAAGGACGAAGGATGATGCGATAGGAGAAAGCTATGATAAAGTTGCAAGAGTAATAGGACTAGGATATCCAGGAGGACCTAAAATAGATAAACTAGCATATGAAGGAAATGCAAACATCGAATTACCAAAATCAAAAATAGAAGGATTAAATTTTAGTTTTAGTGGAATAAAAACGGCAGTGATAAATTTACACCACAAAAATCCTGAAATAAATAAAGCAGATTTATGTGCAAGTTTCGAAAAAGTAACAACAGAAATGTTAATTGATAATGTAATAAAAGCAGTAGAAGAAAATAAGATAAGAAAGGTAGTATTGGCAGGAGGAGTATCAGCAAATACGTATATAAGAAAAGAGTTTAAAAAATTAGGAGAACAAAAAAATATAAAAATATATCATCCAGAATTAAAACTATGTACAGATAATGCTGCAATGATAGCAGCTGCAGCATATTATAATTACGAAAATGGCAAAACATCTGAATTAAAATTAAATGCAGTACCAAATTTGAAACTAGGAGGTTAGCATGGCAATTTATACAATTTCAGATTTACACTTATCTTTAGGTATGAATAAGCCAATGGACATATTTGGAGATAACTGGGAAAATCATGATAAAAAAATAAGAAGTAATTGGATAAAAAAAGTAAAAGAAGAAGACCTAATACTACTACCAGGAGATTTTTCATGGGCTATGTATATACAAGACGCAAAAAAAGATTTTGAATATCTAAACGAATTGCCAGGAACAAAGCTTTTACTGAAAGGCAATCACGATTATTGGTGGGAATCTTTAAAAAGAATGAGGGAATTTTTAAAAGAAAATAATTTTAGTAAAATTGACTTCATATATAATAATAGTTATATATGGGAGAATAAAATAATAGTAGGCACAAGAGGATGGTCAGAACAAGAAGAAAATCCAGAAAAAATAATACGTAGAGAAAACCTAAGACTAGAACTATCTATTCAAGATGGAATAAAAAAATTTGGAGATGATAAAGAAATAATAGTATGTATGCATTATCCACCATTTAATGGATATGAAAGTCCAGAATTAAATTTTATAGAAACAATGAAAAAATATAATATAAAGATATGTATATATGGACACATACATGGTGAAGTTGGAAAGGAAGCGAAGAAGGGCAATATAGATGGTATAAAATTTGTAATGGCAAGTTCAGATCAAACAAATTTTGATTTGATAAAAATAGCATAATCACAAAAGGTCGCTGTTCTAGGCGACCTTAACTAAAATGAAAGGAAAAGATTTATATGAAAATTTTGACTATTGGTGACATTATTGGAAATAGTGGAGTAAAGAAAGTAAAGGAGATTATTCCAGAATATAAAAAACAAAACAACATAGACTTTATAATTGCAAATGGAGAAAATTCAGCAGATGGAATGGGAATAACTCTAAAAATATATGAGACATTAAAAGACTCTAAAGTAGATATGGTAACAATGGGAAACCACACTTGGGGTAAAAAGGAAATATTTAATTTTATTAATGATGAAAAAATAATAAGACCTGCAAATTATCCAGCAGGAGTTCCTGGAGAAGGATATAGAATACAAGAATGTAATGGAAAGAAAATAGCAGTAATTAATTTATTAGGTAGAGTAAATGTAACAGTATTAACAGAAAATCCATTTTTGAAGGCAGATGAAATATTAGATAAAATAAAAAATAAGGCAGATATAATAATAGTAGACTTTCACGCAGAAGCAACAGCAGAAAAAATAGCAATGGGTTATTATCTAGATGGCAGAGTAACCTGTGTTTTTGGAACACATACGCATATACAAACTGCAGATGAACAAATACTAGAAAAAGGAACAGGATATATAACAGACATAGGAATGACAGGTCCAAAAAAATCCGTGATAGGAATGGAGGTTGCAACATCAATAAAAAGATTTGTAACAGCTTTACCAGAAAGATATAAAGTAAGTGATGATAAAGAAATCATTTTAACAGGCTGCATTTTAGAAATAAATGACGAAAACGGTCGAATGGAAAAAATTAAGAGAATAAAATTGTAAAAAAAGCGAAAAATAGGTCATTTTATGCGATGAAAACTTCCAGAATTTTCCAAAAATATATAGACAAAACCCTAAAAATATAATATAAATATAACGTAACAAATGAAATAAAAAACAACGTTACAAAAAATATTTTTAGGAGGAAAAATATGGAGATTTTAAAAATTTCATCAAAATCAAACCCAAATTCAGTAGCAGGAGCAATTGCGGGATTAGTAAAAGAAAGTAACAAAGCTGAGATGCAAGCGATAGGTGCAGGGGCACTTAACCAAGCAGTAAAAGCAGTGGCAATAGCCAGAGGATTTGTAGCACCAGCAGGAGTTGACTTAGTATGTATTCCAGCCTTTGCAGAAGTAGAGGTTGAAGGAGAAAACCGAACAGGAATGAAGCTTATTATAGAATCAAGAAAATAAATTATAAAAGACTTGAGATTTTGATACAAAGTTTAAAATATCTAAAATCTTAAGTCTTATTTATATAAAGAGGAAAAAATGAAACTAAAGTATTTTAAAAATATTTTTATTGTTACTATTATTTTATTGATTCTGGCAGGAATCTATATAATATATATAAAAAGAGGTCCAGCAAAGAATAACCTTGAAACACAGGGAAAAGAAACAAATATAATAAAAGAATTTTCAATAGGTGTAACTGATTTTGATACAATTAATCCAATTTTAAGTAAAAATTTAGAAATACAATATTTGAACAAGTTAATATATGAACCTTTGGTAAATATAACAAGAGATTTTAATGTTGAACCATCAATTGCAGAAGAATGGTCAAAAATAGATGATGTAACATATATAATTAAATTAGATGAAGGCAAAACTTGGGAAAACGGTAGAAGAGTTCAAGTAGAGGATGTTGAAAATACAATTGAAGTAATAAAAAAAGAGAATACTATATATAAAGAGAATATTCAAAAAATAAGGCAAATAGAAAAAATAAATGAAACAACATTGAAAATATATTTAAGAGAGCCTGTGAATTTTTTTGAATATTTTTTATGCTTTCCAATAATAGATATAAATACATATAACACGGAAATACCAATGGGTACAGGGAAATATAAATATACAAATATAACCGAAAATCAAATAACCATTGAAAGCTCAGATAATAAAATAATTGTAAAGTTATTCAAAAATAGTACAGAATTATATAATAACTTTACTCGAGAAAATGTAGATATAATAATAACTAAGAATCCAAATTATGAAAATTACATAGGAAATATAGGGTTTGAAGAAACAATAATACCGGGCAGAACATTTTACTATATATTGCTTGAAAATATTAGTGATGTTAATATGAGAAAATGGCTGGATATGGCTACAAATAAAGAAAAACTAATATATAATTTATATAATAAAAAATACATCCCAGCAAACACTCCACTAGCATATGGGAGCTATTTAAATCTAAGCAATGAAAAACAACAAGAAAAAGACCAAGAATTATTCACACAAAAGAAAATGAACTTAACAATTTCAGTAAAGAATGAAGATAAAATAATAGCTGAAAAAATGCAAGAGCAACTGAAAGAATATGAAATAAACCTGCGAATACAAACATACCAAAATTCAAAAGCAGATTTAATCTTAAAAAAACAAACAACAACAATAACACCAGATATAAGCCAATATTTCAGCGAAGAAAAAATGAAAAAACAAATAAAACAAGCAAATGAGATAGAAAACAAACAGATTTTAAAACAAAAATATCAGCAAATCCTAAATGAATACAAAGAACAAATGCCATTTATAAGCCTTTTCTTTGATAGCTATATAATTTTGCATAATAATAAGCTGAAAGGTGATTTTAGTGGGAATTGGTATAATATTTTTTATAATGTTGATGGGTGGTATAAGAGCATTTAGAACAAATAAAAAATAGTCAGCCAAAAGCTGGCTATTTTTTATTCCTGAAATTTTCTTAAAAATACCACCACTCTTTTTGTCAACCTATTTACAAATAAGTTTTTTTAGTATATAATATTTAGGAAAAATTAGAAGGAGTGGACATTTATGGAAGAAGTATTAGATGAGAATCATTTGATTGCAATTAGGAAGGAAAAGTTGAATGAATTGCAAGCACAAGGGAAAGACCCATTTGGGGTTACAAAGTATGATAGAACACATTTGAGCCAAGATATTAAGGATAATTATGATGAATTAGAGGGAAAAGATGTTTCTATAGCTGGAAGGATAATGGCAAAGAGAATAATGGGAAAAGCATCATTCTGCACTATTCAAGATGCAAAAGGAAAAATTCAAAGTTATGTTAGTATAAATGACTTAGGAGAAGAAAGCTATTCTGCATTTAAAA
>USJO01000022.1 GCA_900555075.1 uncultured Clostridium sp. | reverse complement strand
CTGCTGTTGTTGTTGTTTTACCATGGTCAACGTGACCAATTGTACCAATGTTAACGTGTGGTTTGGTTCTTTCAAATTTTTCCTTTGCCATTTAAAAATCCTCCTTCAAATTGGAATTTAGAATTTTGATTTTGGAATTTGGAATTAATAATTCTTATTTCCATTCTAATTCCTATATATTTTTTTAAATTTAATAACTTTTTAGCAATTGCTATTTTATAACAATTTTGCTTTTTTTGCAATAGGTTTATTGCATTTTTTTTATTTTTGTTTGTAATATTGTTATTTTTTATTTTAGGGCAGACGCACGAGGGTCTACCAATACGTTCTTTTAAATCAATATTCTATTCTTCTTTTTTTGCTCTTGATGCTACAATAGTTTCAAGTATTGATTTTGGAACTTCTTCATAATGAGATGGTTCCATTGCATATGTTCCTCTACCTTGTGTTTTTGAACGCAAGTCTGTTGCATATCCAAACATTTCTGATAGTGGTATGAATGCTCTTATTATTTGCATTCCGTTTCTTGCTTCCATACCTTCCATTTTTCCACGTCTTGAATTTACGTCTCCAATAACATCTCCCATATATTCTTCTGGAACTGTTATTTCTACTTTCATTATTGGTTCTAGTATAACTGATTTTGCTTGTTTACAGCCTTCTTTGAAGGCCATTGAACCAGCTATTTTGAAAGCCATTTCTGATGAGTCAACATCATGGTATGAACCATCAACTAATGTTGCTTTAAAGTCTATAACTGGATAACCTGCTAGTATTCCGCTTTCTGCTGCTTCACGAATACCTTCTTCTGTTGGTTTTACATATTCTTTTGGAACAACTCCACCAACAATTTTGCTTTCAAATTCAATTCCTTTACCTGGCTCTAATGGTTCTAATTCAATCCATACGTGTCCATATTGTCCGCGTCCACCAGATTGACGAATGAATTTTCCTTCTACTCTTACTTTGTTTCTAATTGTTTCTTTGTAAGAAACTTGTGGTTTACCTACATTACATTCAACTTTAAATTCTCTTTTTAGTCTGTCTACTATGATGTCTAAGTGTAGTTCTCCCATACCTGCAATTATTGTTTGACCTGTTTCATGATTCGTATATGTTTTAAATGTTGGATCCTCTTCGGCTAGTTTTGCTAAAGCTATACCCATTTTCTCTTGAGCAACTTTATCTTTTGGTTCAATTGCTATTTCTATAACTGGTTCTGGGAATTCCATAGATTCTAGTACCACTGGATGATCTATATCACATAATGTATCACCTGTTGTTACATCTTTTAGTCCAACTGCTGCTGCTATGTCTCCTGAATATACTTTATCTATGTCTTCTCTATGGTTTGCATGCATTTGAAGAATTCTTCCTATTCTTTCTTTTTTGTCTTTATTTGCATTTAATACTGTTGAACCAGACTCTAATGTTCCTGAATAAACTCTAAAGAAACATAGCTTTCCAACAAATGGGTCTGTTGCAATTTTAAATGCTAATGCTGCAAATGGTTCAGAATCAGATGTTTTTCTTTCTACTTCATTACCATCTAAATCAACACCTTTAATGTGTGGTACATCTAATGGTGATGGCATAAATGCTACTATATAATTTAGTAATTCTTGAACACCTTTATTTTTATATGATGAACCGCAACAAACTGGTACTATTTTATTTGCTATTGTACCAATTCTTAAACCTTTTTTGATTTCGTCTTCAGAAAGTTCTTCACCTTCTAAATATTTCATCATTAATTCATCATCTTGTTCTGCTGCAGCTTCTATCATTTCTGCTCTGTATTTTTCAGCAGTTTCTTTTAAATCCTCTGGTATGTCCGTTTCTTCGATAACTTTTCCTAAGTCATCTTTATGAATAAATGCCCTCATTTTGATTAAGTCAACTATTCCTTTAAAAGAATCTTCGCTACCAACTGGTATTTCTACTGGAATAGCATTTGCATTTAACCTGTTTCTCATTTGCTCTACACATCCGTAGAAATCTGCACCTGTTGTATCCATTTTATTTACATATGCCATTCTTGGTACTTGGTACTTATCAGCTTGTCTCCAAACTGTTTCTGATTGTGGTTGAACTCCACCTTTAGCGCAAAATACTGTTACAGAACCATCTAAAACTCTTAAAGATCTCTCAACTTCAACTGTAAAATCAACATGACCTGGAGTATCAATTATATTTATTCTATGATTTAACCAGTGACAAGTTGTAGCAGCAGAAGTAATTGTTATACCTCTTTCTTGTTCTTGTTCCATCCAGTCCATAGTAGCAGCACCTTCGTGAACTTCTCCTATTTTATGTGTTCTACCTGTATAGAAAAGAATTCTTTCTGTAGTAGTAGTTTTTCCCGCGTCAATATGAGCCATTATTCCAATATTTCTTGTTCTTTCTAATGGAAATTCTCTACCTGCCATTAATTTTTCCTCCTATTTTATTTTTATTATTTCTTAATTTTTATCAAAACCAAGTAATTCTAGAAAAGCAAGTAAAAATTTTTAAAACTATACAAATGTATGTCGCAAAAATTTTCTTGTTTTTAGCATAACTTACTTTTGATAAATCGATTTTTACCATTTATAATGTGCGAAAGCCTTATTTGCTTCTGCCATTCTATGTGTTTCTTCTTTCTTCTTAACTGCTCCACCTGTCATATTAACAGCATCAATTAATTCACCTGCTAATTTTTCGGCCATTGTTTTTTCATGTCTATTTCTAGCATATATTACAAGCCATCTTAATCCTAAAGTTTGTCTTCTTTCTGGTCTTATTTCGATTGGAACTTGGTATGTTGCTCCACCTACTCTTCTTGCTTTAACTTCAAGGACAGGCATTATATTGTTAAGAGCTGTTTCAAAAACTTCTAATGCATCTTTATTTTCTTTTGTCTTTACTATATCAAATGCATCATAAACTATTTTTTGAGCAACTGTTTTTTTACCATCTAACATAATATTGTTTATTAGTTTTGTAACTATTTTACTATTATATATTGGATCTGGTAAAACATCCCTTTTTGCTATATATCCTCTTCTTGGCACTTTTCTTCACTCCTTTTATTTTAATAATAGATATTTTACTTGAAAAAAATATCAAAGTTACTCTGAAGTTCTTACTTCAGTCAGTGCTAACTCGGATGTCGGAAGTCAGAAATTGAATATCAGATTTTAGATTTCGGATATCGGGTATCAGACTTCTAATTTATCTATATAAATTTATTACATATCTTCATTAACACTTCTTAAAAAATCATAGATTTTTTTATTTTTTTGGTCTCTTTGCACCGTACTTAGATCTAGCTTGCATTCTGTCTTTAACACCTGCTGTATCTAATGTACCTCTAATAATGTGGTATCTAACACCTGGAATATCTTTTACCCTTCCACCTCTTATTAAAACAACACTGTGCTCTTGTAAGTTGTGTCCTATTCCTGGAATATATGATGTTACTTCATATCCATTTGATAGTCTAACCCTTGCAACTTTTCTTAAAGCTGAGTTTGGTTTTTTAGGTGTAACTGTTTTTACTACTGTACATACTCCTCTTTTTTGTGGTGATCTAGCATTTGTTTGTCTATTCAACTTTGAATTAAATCCTTTTTGTAAAGCTGGAGCTGTTGATTTTGTAGTTGATGTTTTTCTACCTTTTCTTACTAATTGATTAATTGTTGGCACTATTTTTCACCTCCTGAAAATAAACATTAACGTTATATATTATACCACTTATATTAGTAGAGCGTCAACAGTTTTTCTAAAAAAATCCAATTTTATGATGCAATTTTATTTATTTAAAGTACTTAAGAACAGAGTCCGTTTTGGTCACATTTACATCATATATGTTTGTTTTTGATTATAATATTAGCATTGCATCTCCAAAACTAAAAAATCTATATTTTTCTTGGACTGCTTTGTTGTATGCTTCCATTATAAATTCTTTTGTTGCTAAGCTTGATACTAGCATTATTAAAGTTGATTCTGGTAAATGGAAATTTGTTATTAATCTATCAATACATTTAAATTTATATCCTGGATAGATAAATATGTTCGTATCTCCTTCTGTTTCTTTTAGCTCTCCTTTTTCATTTGCAATTGTTTCAAGTACTCTACAAGAGGTTGTACCAACTGCTATTATTTTGTGTCCTTCTCTTTTGGCTTTGTTTATTTTTTCTGCATCTTCTTGCTTTATATAAAAGTGTTCTGTGTGCATTTTATGTTCTTCTATGTTTTCTACTTTTACAGGTCTAAAAGTTCCTATTCCCACATGTAAGGTTACATTTGCTATTTCTACACCTTTTGCTTTTATTTTTTCTAATAGTTCATTGGTAAAATGCAATCCGGCTGTTGGTGCTGCTGCTGAGCCTTCATATTTTGCATATACTGTTTGATATCTATCTTTTTCTTTTAGTGTTTCTGTTATGTATGGTGGAAGTGGCATAAGACCTATTTGGTCCAGAATTTCATTAAATATGCCATTATATTCAAAATGGACTTTTCTATTTCCATTTTCTAACACTTCCAATATTTCCGCTTTGAGTAACCCCTCTCCGAATTCTACTTTTGCACCGCTTCTTAGTTTTTTTCCTGGTCTTACCATTACCTCCCAATTGTTATTTTCTAATTGTTTTAGTAATAAAAATTCTACTGGCTTTTGACTTTCTTTGCCTATTATTTTTCCATATAACCTAGCAGGTATTACTTTAGTATTATTCCTTACTAGGCAATCTCCTGGTTCTAAGTAATCTATTATATCTTTAAATGTTTTATTCTCTATTTTTTTTGTATCTCTATTTAACACCATTAGTCGAGATTCATCTCTTTTCTTTAGTGGATGTTGTGCTATTAATTCTTTTGGTAGCTCGTAATTAAAATCTGATACTTTCATAATCTTTCCTTTCATACACATTTTTTGAGTCGCCGAGCACGGCGACCCTTATATTACTTTTTGTTTTATTACATCAAAAACTGCTAAAAATTCCTCTATTACATTTTGTGGTTCTCTGTTGAATTCTATATCTACCGCATATTTAAAATTTTCATTGTTGGGTGGTTGAGTTGTAAAAGCAAAATCATTAAGTCCTACATATTTACCTGTGTTTTTATCTAATATGGCACCTCTCATATAGTCTTTATACCACTCATTTAAGCCTTCTGTGTTTTCTGTGTATCCGTATTTTTCATAATCATGTAAAGCTGGTGTTTCATATCCATTTTCTAATGTATTTCTTTCTAAAGTATGTAAAAACTCATGTACATATACTTCTTCTGGAAGTTGATTCGTTATTCCATATCTGTATGTTTGTAAATTTGAATTTTTATTTATCCTAATTAGTGAATATCCTATTCCGTATATGTCCATACTTCCTAATCCTATCCAATTATTATTAATAGGTATTGATATATTCCCATCATCACTTTCCATCCTACATATTACAAATATATGGTCATATTCTCTTTCTTTAGTTGTTTTATATACTAATTTTTTTATATCTCTATATGATAAATAATAGCCATATTCGTCAGAGTATGAAATGGTTGTTATTGGTGTTTCAATATTAATTATATCATAATTAATATTGAGTCTTTTGTTTGAAAAATTGTAGCAAGTTTCTTTATATCTTTCCATATTTAATTTTACATTTTCAATATCATCTAAATTCATTTTCAAATCATATTGTTTTCCATCGATATTTAAGTTTAATTCATTCAATATAAAACATCCAATATTCCATTCATTATCTATTCTTCTTGTTCCCTTTTCAACTTTCAAATCTGAAAACCACACTGTTCCAGTGCACTTTCCATCATTGCCTCCTATTCTAAAGCTTATTGTTACTTTTTCTCTGTTTCTTGAATTAAACATATATTCAATCTTCTGCCAATCATTAGTCCCAGTTATTGGTTCAGAGTATTCTCTTGTATCAAATAATCCTATTGTAATTCCTGCATCTGCTCCTTTTTCGCTACATTTTACATTATCAGTCTTTACCATACAAGTTATTTTATATGGTGTGTCTGGTTCAACCTCTATTTCCTTGCAAAATGTTGCATCATTATAATCTGTATTTTCTATTTTATAGCTTCTCGCTTTTGAATATTTAACTTTTGAGTCTCTTTTGAAAGTTGTTCCTTCTCCATTTCCAGATACTATCTTTTCAAATCCGTTAAAATAGTTTTCGTTAAAGATATTTAAAAGCATAATTAGAGTTGTTATTAATAATATTATAAGCACAAGACTACTTGTTTTTACACCAGTCCTTTTATTATTCATTAGTTTCCTCCACAAAATTTATCTATTCTTTTTAATATAGAGTTTTTGCCTAATATTTGCATTATTTCATAAAGGTCTGGTGTATTGCATCTTCCTGTTAAAGCTACTCTTATTACTGTACTTATATCTCCCACGTGTCCTTTATATTTTTCTGGTTCTGCTTTGTATTCTTTAACTTCTCTTGCGTATCCTTCTTCTTCTGCCAAATCCTTCATTTTATTAAACCATGTTTGCTTATCATCATCTATATTGAAGTGATTTTTAATATATCTTTTTAATATTGATTCTATTTCTTCTTTATCTGTAATCTTTTGGAATTCATACTTTGTGTTTTTTTCAAATATATCATCATACATATATTCTATTGAGTATTTTATTTCTGACCATTTTGATATGTCTTTTCTTGGCTTGTTTCCACCTCTTTCAATGTTTAATATTCTTATTGCATATTCTTTGTTTTCTGTAAACATTTTTTCAAGTTCCTTATCATACCTTTGGGCCCATCTTAATGCTTCATTGTATATTTTTTCTGCTGTGAATTTTGATATGACATTTTTAGAAACATCCAATAGTTTTACCATATCAAATACTGCACCACTTACACTCATTTTATTTAATTCCAATACAAATTCACTAATGTCTGCCTCTTTGTTTGCTCTTCTCCAAGGTTCAAAATTTGAATTTGCAATGTTTAATAGGTATTCTACTACCGCTTCTTCTGGTATTCCCTCTTTATGATAGTAGCTTACCGCTGCTTCAGGATCTTTTCTTTTACTTATTTTTCTTTTATTTCCGTCTTCGTCTTTCATAATTGTTGCTGTATGCGCATATTTAGGTGGTTTAAATCCTAATGCTTTGAATAATTCTAAATGTAGTGGTATTGAAGATACCCACTCATCTCCACGTATTACATGTGTTATTCTCATAAGATGATCATCTACTGCATGAGCAAAGTGATATGTTGGTAGTCCATCTGCTTTAATTATTACTATATCTTGATCATTTTCAGGAAATTCTATATTGCCTTTTATTATATCTTTATGTTTTATTTTTCTATCTTCTCTCCCTTGAGATTTAAATCTTATAATATAATTTTCTCCATTTTTAATCTTTTCAATAGCTTCATCTGTTGAAAGAGTTCTACATTTTGCCCATACACTATAATATCCTGGTCTTATTTTTGCAGTTTCTTGTTTTTCTCTTATTTGGTTTAACTCTTCTGGCGTACAAAAGCATGGATATGCTAGTCCTCTTTTTATTAATGCTTTTGCATATGCTTGGTATATATCTTTTCTTTGGCTTTGTTTATATGGTCCATAGTCTCCTTTTTCCTCTTTTTCTCCTATCATACCTTCATCTGGGTTTATTCCAAAGTCTTTTAAACTATTTACAATTTGAGCTGTTCCATTTTCAATTTCTCTTTTTTGGTCTGTGTCTTCTATTCTTAATATAAATACTCCTTTTGATTGCTGTGCTAGTTTTCTATCAATTATTGCTCCAAATAGTCCTCCTATATGTACAAATCCAGTTGGACTTGGTGCAAAGCGTGTTACCATTGCACCTTCAGGCAAATTCCTTTCTGGATATTTTTCTTCATAATATTCTATTTCCTTTACATTTGGAAATATTAAATCTGCTAATTCATTATAGTTCATATTTCTTAATCATTCCTTCCATTATTTTTTGATTATATTCGATTTGTTTAAGAATCTCTGATTGCACCTTTGTTCTTATTAAGTTGTGGTCTTCTTTTCTTACTGCAAAATATATATCACCATTTAAATAATCTGTTAAGAACCTTATTGCATTTTCATAAGTCATCATCCATATGCCTAACGGTAATAATTCTAGTTCTTCTTTTGTTATTATAGTCTTTACTTTTTCTAAGAAACCTTTTGTATATGCTTCAAATCTATTCATATCAACATATATTTTAGATATATCTCCTTCATCTTCTCTAGATGTAGTAGAGGATGTTCTAATACCTTCACCAAAGTCGTATACTATAGATCCTGGCATTATGGTATCTAAATCTATTAATGCAACATACTTGTTTGTATCTTTATTAAATAATATATTACTAAGTTTTGTATCATTGTGTGTTGCTCTTGTTGGAATTGTTCCATTTTTTAGTTTGTTTGTTATGGTGTCTGTGATAGATGTTCTTTTTTTATCAGTTAGAAAATCTATATATTCTTTAGCTTTTTCAAAACGCTCTTTTCTCTTTTCCTTGTTTTCTTTTGATTCTATTGCAATTTCTAACTGTTTTACTCTATTAGGAGTATCATGGAATTTTGGTATTGTTTCAAACAATGTTTCTGCATTAAAACCATTTAATTGTGTTTGGAAATCTCCTATTGCTTTTCCTGCTTCTTCTAATATTTCCAGACTTTCTGTTGATAAAAATTTTTTTGTATTTTCAATAAATTCTTGCATTCTCCAATTATTATTATATATATACTTTGGTTTGTTCTCTTTTGTTTTTATAAATGTTATTGTTTGAATATTACTCCTCTTTTTTATAAAGTTGGTTACTCTTTCTACGTTATCCATTAATTCATTAATGTTTGGAAACACATATGTATTTACATATTGTAAAATATATCGTTTTCCTGTATCACATTTTACTAAATATGTTTTGTTAATATGTCCACTTTCTATTAATGATATATTCTCTGGAGTACCATTTATATTAAACTTTTTTGCTATTTCAAATACTTCATTATTTTCCATTGTTTGTATTCCTTTCTATTATGTCAATATTATTAAAAATCCCCCTATAAAGCTCATTATAAAACCTAGTATCTTTAATCCAAGTGTAGCTCCATTTTGGTCACTAAAACTAAATACATTTTTAGCAAAATGTCTTGCATCATATATTAATATTATTCCAAGCATTATTATTACTGTTCCTATTATTTCTAATAACTCCATATATATTTGCTCCTTTTACTTTTACCTATAGAATTATATCATATTTGTTTGCATTTTTGTAGATGTTATATGAATTTTTATTATATTTTTGGTTAAAATATTTGTATGTTTTAGGAGGGTGTTATTTTGAAAATTATTATATCTTTGGTTCTAAGTATTTTGATTCTAACTGGTTGTGCTAAAAATAATATAAAACTTGAAGGTACTGGTAACTATAATACTCAAAGTTTATCTCATAGTGAAACTCATAAAGCTGAAAATAATGTTGAAGATAAAAATACTACACCTAAAGAGGAACCTTTTACCGCTTTTTCTACTAAGGTTTCTCAAAAGGATCCAAATAGACAGACTAACATTACTATTACCTGTCAGTCTTTAAATGGTATTATTGTAAAATCTGGTGAAACGTTTTCTTTTTGTAATACTTTAGGTCCAGCCAAACCAGAAAACGGCTATCAAAAGGCTGATACGTTTGATAGTGACGGTGATACAATTAAGGCTTATGGTGGTGGTAAATGTCAAGTAAGTACAACTTTATACAATGCAGTATTAGCAGGCTCTGGTTTGACTGTTGTTGAAAGACATACACATAGTGGTGATGTCTTCTATGTTCCAGAGGGTAAAGATGCTTGCGTTAGTTATGGTTCATGTGATTTTAAATTTAGAAATGATAATCCTTTTGATATAAAAATGTACTTTTCAAACACTCCTGATAGTATTGATGTGAGTATTGTTAAAATTTCTTCATAAATCTATAAAAGCTTCATAAACTGTTATTAGATTATCTTGCCGTCGAAGCTTCGTCGGTGCTTATCTTAGGGGGAGTTTATGAAAAAATTTACATATTTATTGATTTTTGTTATGTTATGTTCTTTTTCAATGCCGGTTTTCGCTAGTGATAGTATTTATGTGTGGTCTGACAATTCTTTGCCTGAAGCTATCTCTACTTCGGCAAGTTTGCGGTAACAAGGAAGGGAACTTTTTAAATTTAACTTGTAATAGTGCTATTTTAATGGAGCAATCAACAGGTACAATTTTGTATGAACATAATAGTCATGAACAGTTAAAACCCGCAAGTGTTACTAAAGTTATGACAATTTTACTTATAATGGAGGCTTTAGACAATGGCGTTATTTCACTTGATGATAGGGTTGCTTGTTCCGAAGAGGCTTCAAAAATGGGGGGTTCACAAATTTGGTTAGATACCACCGAGACACTAACTGTAAATGAAATGTTAAAAGCAATTTGTGTTGTTTCTGCTAATGATGCCTCAGTTGCTATGGCTGAGCATATCTCTGGAAGTCAAGAATTGTTTGTTGAAAAGATGAATGCTCGTGCTAAAGAACTTGGCATGAATGATACCTGTTTTAAAAATTGTCATGGTCTAGATGAAGATGGTCATGTTACATCAAGTTATGATATTGCCTTAATGTCCAGAGAACTTATGTTAAATCATCCTAGCATCACAAATTACACTACTATATGGATGGATACTTTAAGAGATGGAAAATCTCAATTAGTTAATACAAATAAATTGATAAGAAATTATGAGGGATGTACAGGACTTAAAACTGGTTCAACTTCAACTGCACTATTTAATCTTTCTGCAACTGCTACTCGAAATGATTTATCACTAATTGCTGTTATAATGCGTGGAGAAACTAGCTCCATTCGTTTTGCAGAAGCTAAAAAATTACTTGATTATGGCTTTAGTAACTTTGAATATCTAAAGTATGCTCATAAAGGAGATGTTGCTAAGCAACTTTTAGTTAATAAAGGTACTACTGATATAGTAGAGGTTATTTTTGAGAGTGATGCTGGTAGTTTAATTCCTAAAGGGCAATCTGCAAACATTATAACAACAGTATCTCTCCCTGAAAGCTTAAATGCTCCTATTAATAAGGGAGATAAACTTCGGTGAAGTAAATTTTAGTTTAAATGGCGAAACTCTTGGGACTGTAAACTTAGTTGCAAGCACATCTGTTACTAAGTTAAATCTCGGTAATATGATGGCCTATGTGATAGAAAGATGGTTTACGTTACTTAGATAATAAAAATAGGGATTATGATTTTTTTTGATAAATTATAATCCCTGTTTTTATTAATACTAAATTTATTTTTTCTTTTTGGTTGTTCTCTTTTTAGCTGTTTTTCTTGATGTTGTTTTCTTCTTTACAGCCTTTTTTTCTTCTTTTCCTGGTTTGTTCCAAGAAATATAGTCACATGATACTGGGTTATTTTCACAAATATAGTAGTTTCTTCTTTTCTTTGTTTTTCTTATTTGTATTTTTCCTCCACATTTTGGGCATGGTTCTTCTATTGTTTCTACTAGTGGTTTTGCATTTTGACATTCTGGATATCCAGGGCAGGCTAAAAATTTTCCGTATTTACCATATTTTATTACCATCATTCTGCCACATTTTTCACATGGTACATCTGATACTTCATATTCAAGCTTTACATGTTCAAGTTCTTTTTCAACAGTTTCAACAGTCTTTTTAAACGGTCCATAGAATTCTCTTATAACTTTTTTCCACTCTTCTTTTCCTTCTGCAATTTTGTCAAATTGTTCTTCCATTTCTGCTGTGAATTTTACATTTAAAACATCTGGGAAATTTTCTACCAATAGTTTATTTACAATTTTTCCAAGCTCTGTTGGATATAATTGCTTTTGTACTTTTTCTATATAACGTCTTGCTAGAATTGTTGTAATTGTTGGTGAATATGTGCTTGGTCTTCCTATTCCTTTTTCCTCCAAGGTCTTTACTAAACTTGCTTCTGTGTATCGTGGAGGTGGTTCTGTAAAGCTTTGTTTTGCTTCTATTTTTTCCTTTTTCAACTCTTGACCCTCTATTAATTCAGGTATTTTCTCAAATTCCTCTTTTTCTTCAAGGTCAGCCGTTTCTACATATAGTGTCATAAAGCCCTTAAACTTCAAGGTTTGGCCATTTGCTCTAAAATTATAATTATCTGCTAATATTTTTACTGCAACTGTGTCGTAAATTGCAGTTGCCATCTGGCTTGCAATAAATCTATTATATATCAATTTGTATAGTTTGTATTGGTCATTGGTTAGACTTGCTTTTATTTTTTCTGGTGAAAGTTCAACATATGTTGGTCTTATGGCTTCGTGTGCATCTTGGGCATCTCCTTTTGTTTTGTAGTATCTATTTTCATAATATTCAGCTCCATATTCTTTCTCTATGTAGTCTTTTGCCCATTTTTTTGCTTCTTCTGAAATTCTTGTTGAGTCTGTTCTCATATAAGTAATTAAACCTATTGTGCCTTTTTCTGCTATTTTTACACCTTCATATAATCCTTGTGCAACAGACATCGTTTTTTTGATTGCAAAGCCAAGTTTTCTTGATGCCTCTTGTTGCATTGTACTAGTAGTAAATGGTGGTGCTGGTGTACGCTTCTTTTCTCCCTTTTTAATTTCTTCAACAGTATATTTAGCTTTTTCAATATCTGATAATATTTGATTTACTTCATTTTCGGAATGAATATCTATTTTTTCATTATTTTTTCCATAGAATTTTGCTTGAAAGCTTTTCTTACTCTTTGGCTCTTTAAGTTTAGCATATATATTCCAATATTCTTCTGGTTTAAAGTTCTCAATTTCCTCTTCACGTTCTACTATAAGCCTTACAGCAACTGATTGAACCCTTCCTGCTGATAATCCCTTTTGAACTTTTTTCCATAATACAGGACTAATTTTATATCCAACAATTCTATCTAATACTCTTCGTGCTTGTTGTGCATCTGTTAAGTCCATATCTATTTTTCTAGGTTCTTTTATAGCATTTTTTACAGCTTCCTTTGTAATTTCATTAAAGGTTACCCTACATACTTCTTCTGGATTTATATCTAATATATGAGCCAAATGCCATGCTATTGCTTCTCCTTCACGGTCAGGGTCAGTTGCAAGATACACCTTCTTTGCATCTTTCGCTTCCTTTTTTAAAGTTTTAATTAGATCTCCCTTTCCTCTAATATTTATATATTGTGGTTCTAAAGTATTTTCATCTACACCCAGCTTTGATTTCGGCAAATCTCTAATATGTCCCATTGAAGCAACTACTTTTGTGTTGCCACCTAAAAATTTTTTTATTGTATTTGCCTTTGCTGGTGATTCAACTATTATTAATTTATCTGTCATAAAAGTTTTCCTTTCCGAAATTTTATTTTTGGCGTCGCAAAATCCAGTTTTCCTTAGCTTCAACTGGAATATGTAATTTTACCTTTTGTCCTTCTTTTCCTGGATTTACGAAGTTTATCTCTTCTTCTGTGTCTGCCTCCCATAATTTATCTATTATAAATTTATATGGTTCTACTTTGTTTGGAATTATCAATTCTAATGTATCCCCTATTTGTAATCTATTCTTTATTTCTATTATACTCTTTTCTTTATTAAATTCCTGCACCTTGCCACCAAATTCATAATTGGGGTTGTACTGTTTTCCTTCGTACTCTTGGAAATCTCGGTTGTTCTTATCATTAAAATAAAATGTTGTTAGTCCTCTTGTCTTCGTTTTTTCTAATTCATTTAAATATTTTTTATAATTATAACCTTCTGGATTTTTTATATAGTCATCTATTGCTGCTCTATATGTGTTTATAATTGTTGCTAAATAATATTCAGTTTTTAGTCTTCCTTCTATTTTTAAACTATCTACGCCCATTTCAATTACTTCTGGTAATTCCTTTATTAGGCACATATCCTTTGATGATAATATATATGTTCCATATTCATCTTGTTCAACTGGCATCATAAGCCCTGGATTGTTTTTTTCTTCTAAATATAGATTATATGCCCATCTACAACTTTGTGCACAATCTCCTAAATTTGCTCCTCTACCTGCTAAAAAATCACTTAAATGGCATCTTCCAGAGTATCCATAGCATATGGCTCCATGTATAAACATTTCTATTTCTAAATCTTTTGGTTTGTTTTTTATAATTTCTTTTATTTCTTCTTTGTTTAATTCTCTTGCTAAGATTATTCTTTTAGCTCCATTATTATACCAGAACTTACTTGTATGATAGCTTACAGTATTTGCTTGTGTACTAATATGTATAGGAAGAGTAGGCGCAACTTCTTTTACAGCTTCAACAACACCTCCATCTGAAACAATTATTCCGTCTGCTTTTATTCTATCTAGCATTTTTATTTGTTCTTTTACCTCTTCATACATATAGTCTCTAGCATATATGTTAAGAGGCACATACACCTTCTTGTTTATGCTGTGTGCATATTCAATTATTTTTTCAAGTGCTTTATCATCAATTTCTACTCTTGACCTTAATGATAATTTTGAAGTTCCACAATATATGCTATCTGCACCATATTCAAAGGCCACCTTTGCTTTTTCAAATGACCCTGCTGGGGCTAATAATTCTGGTTTTTTCATCTTCTCCTCCTTATTTTTTTCTACTTATTGCTAGTCCATCTCCAACTTCTAATATCTCTGTTGTTAAGTTTTCATTTTCATTTAAATTTTTTAAAAATTCTCTAAGTCCTCGTACTGCTGTCCTTTGCTTGTGTTTATTATAATCACTCATTACATATCCTTTATATAAAATATTGTCCGCAATTATTATACCATTATTTGCAAGCATTCGTAAAGCCTCTGATAAAAATATTGGATATTTACCTTTTGCTGCATCTATAAATACCACATCATAAGGTCCTGCAAGTGTCGGTAAAATCTCTAATGCATCACCTTCAAAAATATGAATTTTTTCATCTAATCCTAAATCTTTTATATTTTGATTAGCTTCTTTTACTCTTTCCTCATCTCTTTCAATAGTATCAATATAACCATTTTCATTTAAATATTCTGAAAATTTAATTGCAGAATATCCAACAGCCGTACCTATTTCAAGTATCTTTTTTGGTTTTATTTTTTCTAATATTTTGCCTACCACTTCTAATGTATCATCCATTATAATTGGGATATGGTTTTCTAGGGCTTTTTTCTTTATTTCTTCAATTGAGTTCATGTCTTTTCTCCTTATATTTATATCTATAATATTACAAATAAATGCAGAAAATATTTTTTCTGCATTCATTTATTATTTTATGCTTTTTTTGCTCTTGCTGCTAGTCTTTCTCTTGTTTTTGTGTCTAATATTTTCTTTCTTAATCTTATGTTTTTTGGTGTTATTTCTACTAGTTCATCATCTTCTATGAATTCTATTGCTTTTTCTAAAGACATTTGGATTGGTGGAACTAGTCTCAATGCATCATCTGAACCTGATGCTCTCGTATTTGTTAAGTGTTTTTCTTTACATACATTTATTGATATATCTTCATTTCTTGCATTTAATCCTACTATCATTCCTTCATACACTTCTACTCCTGCACCTATGAATAAGTCTCCTCTTTCTTGTGCATTGTATAATCCATATGTTACTGATATACCTGGTTCAAAGGCTACTAATACCCCTCTTGTACGTGATTGTACTTCTCCTTTATAGGCTTCATATGAATCGAAAATGCTGTTCATTGTGCCTGTCCCTTTTGTGTCTGTTAAGAATTCTGTTCTGTATCCTATTAATCCTCTAGCTGGAATTTTGAATTCTATTTTGGTGTGTCCAATTTCGGCTGGTTCCATATTTATCATTTCTGCTTTTCTTCTTCCTAGTTTTTCTATTACTGTTCCTATTGATTCATCTGGTACATTTACTACTAGTCTTTCTATTGGTTCACATTTTACACCGTCTATTTCTTTCATTATAACTTTTGGTCGTGATACTAGTAATTCAAAACCTTCTCTTCTCATTGTTTCTATTAATACTGATAGGTGTAGTTCTCCACGTCCACATACTTCAAAACTATCTGGAGTATCTGTTTCTCGTACTCTTAAACTTACATTTCTTTCTAGTTCTTTGAATAGTCTGTCCCTAATGTGTCTTGAGGTTACAAATTCACCTTCACGTCCTGCCATTGGTCCATTGTTTACTGAGAAGCTCATTGATACTGTTGGTTCATCTATATCTACAAATGGAATCTTTTCTGGATTTGTAGGGTCACATATTGTGTCTCCTATGTTAATATCTGAAATTCCTGATATTTCAACTATATCTCCTGCTTCTGCTTCTTCTACTTCTACCTTTTTTAGTCCTTTATATGTGAATAGTTTTGCAATCTTACCTTGAATTGTTTTTTCATTTTTACATACTGCAACTGTCATACCTGCTTTTATTGTTCCACGTTCTATTCTACCTACTGCTAATCTTCCTAAATAATCATCATATTCTATGTTAGATACTAACATTTGTGCTGATCCTTCTATATCACATTCTGGTGCTTGAATTGTATTTACTATCGTTTCAAATATGCATTTTACATTATCAGATTCTTCATTTAAATTCATTTTTGCTATACCGTTTTTTGCTGAGGCATATATTACTGGAAACTCTAATTGTTCATCATTTGCATTTAACTCTATAAATAGTTCTAATACTTCATCAACAACTTTTTCAGGGTTTGCACCTGGTCTGTCTATTTTGTTTATAACAACTATTGGTTTTAAGTTTAATGCTAACGATTTTTTTAAAACCTCTCTTGTTTGTGGCATTGCACCTTCAAAAGCATCAACCAAAAGTAGAACACCATCTACCATTTTTAAAACTCTTTCTACTTCTCCTCCAAAATCAGCATGTCCTGGTGTATCTACTATATTTATTTTTATATCATTATACATTACTGATGTGTTTTTAGCTAAAATTGTTATTCCTCTTTCTCTTTCTAGGTCGTTTGAGTCCATCACTCTTTCAGCAACTTGTTCGTTTGTTCTAAAGGTTCCACTTTGTCTTAGTAGACTATCTACTAATGTTGTTTTTCCATGGTCAACGTGTGCAATTATAGCTACATTTCTAATTTTCTCATTATTCATTATTTTTTCTTCCTTCTTTATTAATTAATTTACTTATATATGTTTTAATATGAAAATTTCTTTGAATTTGCCGAAATTTTATATTAAAGCATATATTAAGGCAGGTTTTTTGACCTGCCTTATTCTTTGATTTATTTAATTTGCTTTGCAACTTCTTCTGCGAAGTTTTCTTCTCTCTTTTGCAAACCTTCTCCTTTTTCAAATCTTACAAATCTTATGATTTCGGCATCATTTTGTTTTAGTAATTCTTTTATTGTTATATCTGGATTTTTAACAAATGCTTGATCTACTAAACAAATTTCTGAATAGAATTTTCCTATTCTTCCTTTTACCATTTTTTCAGCTATTTCTGCTGGTTTTCCTTCATTCATAGCTTGTGCTTTTAGTATTTCCATTTCATGTTCTAAAACATCAGCTGGAACTTCACTTTCATTTAGGTATTCTGGTTTTGCTGCTGCTATTTGCATACATACATCTCTTGCAACTTCTGATGTTCCTTTTGAGCATTCAACCATAACACCTATTTTTCCATCACCATGTGTATATGTTTCAATTAACCCTTTTGACTCATATCTTGCAAATCTTCTTATTGACATATTTTCACCTATTGTTGCTATTCTGTCTGTTAATATGTCTTTGATTGTTTTGCTATCATCTGCTAAAGCTTTTTGTTCTAATAATTCTTCAACTGTTGCTGGATTTTTTACAGCTATATGATTTGCTGTATCTGTAACAAATTTTCTAAATTCTTCGTTTTTAGCAACAAAATCTGTTTCTGCATTAACCTCAAGTACAACCCCTAATTTCTTATCTTCTGATAGGTAACAATATACTAAACCTTCTGCAGCAATTCTATCTGACTTTTTGGCTGCTTTTGTTATTCCTCTTTCTCTTAGAAGTTCTGCAGCTTTTTCCATATCTCCATCTGTTTCTGTTAAAACCTTTTTGCAGTCCATCATTCCTGCACCTGTTTTTTCTCTTAATTCTTTAACTAAACTTGCTGTAATCATTTTTGTTCCTCCCTTTATTTTAAATTGTTGGTTAAGGCGGACGTGAAAGTCCGCCCCTACGTTGTTTTTGTTTTATTCATTAGCGTCAGCAACTACTTCTTCCATACTTTGTGGTTCTTCTATAGTAGCTTCTTGTTCTTCTACTTCAGCTGTTGGTTCTAGTATTTCACCTTGTTTTCCTTCAATAACTGCATTTGCCATTACATCTGTAATTAATTTTACTGCACGAATTGCATCATCGTTTCCTGGAATTGGATAATCTACGTCTACTGGGCTACAGTTTGTATCTACTAGTCCTATTACTGGAATTCCTAGTTTCTTTGCTTCTAATACTGCTATCCTTTCATTTTTTGGATCTACTACGAAAATTGCTCCTGGTAAATTTGTCATTTCCTTAATTCCACCTAGATTTTTTTCTAACTTTTCCATTTCGTTTCTTAATGTAGCAACTTCTTTTTTAGGTAGAACATCAAATGTTCCATCTTGTTCCATTGCTTCTAGTTTTTTTAGTCTTTCAACTCTTGTTCTAATTGTTTTGAAGTTTGTAAGCATTCCACCTAACCATCTTTGGTCTACATAGAACATACCACTTTTTTCAGCAGCTTCTTTAACACATTCTTGTGCTTGTTTCTTTGTTCCTACAAATAGAATATTTTTTCCTTCTTCAGATATTTCCCTTACAAAAGCATAAGCTTCATCAATTTTTTTAGATGTCTTTTGTAAATCAATAATATGGATACCGTTTCTAGCTTGATAAATGTATTCAGCCATTTTAGGGTCCCATCTTTTTGTTTGGTGTCCGAAATGTACACCTGCTTCAAGTAATTGTTTCATTGCAACTACTGCCATTTTTCATTCCTCCTTGTTATTTACCT
The DNA here is from genome assembly GCA_900555075.1 of uncultured Clostridium sp. GTDB lineage: Bacteria > Bacillota > Clostridia > TANB77 > CAG-508 > UMGS1781. The sequence continues at coordinate 1,350 of USJO01000022.1, read as the reverse complement.
CCACAAAGTTTTTAAACATTTAAAGACACTTATAATCCTTTAGACTATAAGCACAACTTTAAACTAGACTATGTGTGCGTATTTTTCAACTTGTATATTATATCAAAGTAAAGTCCCAAAGTCAATACTTTGGGCATATTTTTTGTTTAAAATTATGAAAGAAATGTGATAATGTCTTAAGTAAAGAAATGAGAAAATGTCCCAACTAAAAAATATTTGTTCTCTTAAATGATATAATTAAAACATCATTTAAATTTAAGGAGGACAATATGCGAAAGGTGGAACTCTCATTGAAAGAAAATCAAAAATATCAAGTTATTAAGAAATTAGTTGAAACAAATGGAAACAAAGAACGTGCTAGGATTAAATTAGGATTAAAAAGTATCAGACAAATTAATAGATTAATTGCTGGTTACAAAGAATTTGGAAAAGAAATTCAAACTGATGCTTGTATTCACCTTTGGTTCAGTAATTCTAAGACAGTTCTACATGCCGCTATAGATGATTCTACTGGTCATATCGTTGCTGCATACTTTGATAATCAAGAAACCCTTAATGGATATTACAATATTTATTATCAAATACTTACAAAATATGGTATTCCTTATCTATTTAAAACTGATAAAAGAACTGTATTCGAGTACAACAAAAAAGGTACTACCTCTGATGAAGATAATACCTTTACACAATTTGCTTATGCCTGCAACCAATTAGGCACAAGCATTGAAACAAGTAGCACACCTGAATTTAAACCTCGCATTGAAAGACTGTTTGAATCGTTCCAATTAAGGCTAATACCTGAACTAAGATTAGCCAACATTACTACAATTGAAGAAGCTAACGCTTTTCTTCCAGCTTTCTTAAACAAATACAATTCAAAGTTTGCTCTATGTATAGATAATACCAAATCTGTCTTTGAAAAGCAACCTAGTTTACAAAAAATTAATTTAACATTAGCTATTTTATCTCGTAGAATAGTTGATACAGGACATTCGATTTGTTTTAAGACAAAACATTACAGACCAGTAAATTCTGTTGGTACACCTATATACTTTGGAAAAGGTACAAAATGTATGGTAATTGAGTCATTTGATAAAAAGCTATATGTTACAATTGAAGACAGTATATTTGCGCTTGAAGAAATACCTGAAGTACAAGCATATTCTGAAAATTTTGATACTGTTTTGCCAACAGAGCCTAAAAAGATTTACATACCTAAAATAATACATCCATGGAAAAGAAAATCTTTTGAATCATTTGCTGAAAAACAATTATTAAAAGTTTCTAAAGAATTAGAAAAACAAGCTTCTTAAAGTGATTTTTAAAATTAATCATTTTTTCGTAGGGTAC
>USJO01000021.1 GCA_900555075.1 uncultured Clostridium sp. | reverse complement strand
AACACAAGTAATGTAGCAAAGAACCTAGTGTTCGGAACAAGCGGTAATAAGTATATCTACTGGCTGGCTTCTCGTAGAGCCTGTGCGTGTGGTTTTTATGCTTTCTTTGGCCCTGGCCGCGTGGTCGACGGCCGCGCCGGCTCCGACAACGCGTTGTTCTATTCTGATGGCAATGCCTTCGGCAGTGGGTTGTCTGCTCGCGCCTTAGTTTCTCTAAAATCTGAAATCCCAGAATTAGGAGAAGTACTAGTAAGTAGTGAGGCATGGAGTTGAGGAGAAGTATCGTAATTCAATAGCCCAAGACCAAATTAAAAGTAATTCGGTCTTGTTGTTTTTTAATTTAATATTTTTCTTCCAACTTCAAATACGGTTCCAGCTCCCATAGTTATTATAAGGTCATGAGGGCATGCATGCCCTTTTATATAATTTGCTATGTCATCAAAATCAGAAATATATTTTGCACTTTTACCAAATTCGCCAATTTTATTTACTAAATCTTTAGCGGAAATTCCATAAGTATTTTGCTCTCTTGCCGCATAAATATCAGTTACAATGATATTATCAAAATCTAGTAAAGCTTCCGCAAAATCTGTTAATAATTCTTTAGTTCTGCTATATGTATGTGGCTGAAAAACAACCCAAGATTGACGATAAGTCTTGTTTTTCATAGCTTTAGCGGTAGCAGAAATTTCACTAGGATGATGAGCATAATCATCATAAACATCCATATTGCCACAAGAACCAATATATTCAAATCTACGATTAGCTCCGCCAAATTTTAGTAAAGCAGTTTTAATTACTTGTTTTGCAATACCATAATTGGCACACATTGAAATACATGCTAAAGCATTATATACATTATGAAGACCGGGTACAGAAAGTTTAAATTCTCCGTAATAAGAATTATTTCTGTAAACATCAAATCTAGCAAAACCATTTTTATCATAAACAATATTTCTACCAACAAAGTTGGCTTTATCATTTTTTAGACCAAAAGTGATTACATGTGCAATTGTATGCTTTCTTAAATCTAAACAATCAGGATCATCAGCATTTGTAACTAGGAACCCATCTTTAGGTAACATATTAACATATTTTTCAAAAGCATGTTTAATGTTATCAAAGGTTTTAAAATAATCTAGATGATCATTATCAATATTAGTTACAATAGTGCTTTGAGGACTAAACTTTAGAAAACTTTCAACATATTCACAAGCTTCTAATATGAAGAAGTCACTATTACCCACTCTATAGTTACCGCCAAGACCTTTAAGAAAACCACCTACTTGAACACTTGGGTCTAAATTAGCTTCTAAGAAACATAAAGCGACCATAGAAGTGGTTGTTGTTTTTCCATGGGTTCCAGCAATACCAATGGTATTATCATAAATCCTTGTTAAAAAACCTACAAAATCTGCTCTTTCTACAATAGGAATGTTATTAGTCTTAGCACAGACAAGTTCAGGATCATCTTTTTTTATTGCTGCAGAATAAATAACAAAGTCAGCTTTTTCAACAAACTCTGTACTATGACCAATAGATACCGAAATACCATGACTAGATAATCTGTCAGTTATTTTACTCCTAGAGCAATCAGAACCTGTTACAAAAAAATTCCAATTATGTAATACTTCGGCAACAGCACTCATGCTAACACCGCCAATACCAATTAGGTGAATATGGTTATATTGCTTCAAATTTTCTATATTACTTAAATCCATATTATCATCTTTCCTTTCACGTAACATAATACGACATATAGATTATATACTGTAAATGAAAAAAATTCAATATATTATGTAAAAATATTATATGTTTCGTATTGAAAAGCGTGAAATATAATAGTATAATAAGCAAAAACGAACAATATTAATGATATAGTGGTATATCTACAAAACAAATTAGAAAAAGGAATATGCTAAAAAATATTCAAAAATTTTTAAAAAAACTAGCAATTCCTATTGACATTTGCTAAAAAAAGGTGTAATATATTAGCAGTCTAACAAATAGACTGCTAATTTCGAGGTGAAGAATATGTTAGAACAAAGACAAAGACAGGTTCTACAAGCAATAATTGAAGAATATGTTAATACTGCCGAACCAGTTAGTTCTGGCACTATAGTAGAGAAATACAATTTAGGATACAGTAGTGCAACAATAAGAAACGATATGGCTGAATTGGAAAAATTAGGTTATCTTGAAAAACCACATACTTCATCAGGAAGAATACCATCAGCAAAAGGCTATAGATTTTATGTAGATGAACTTTTAAATGATGAAAAAATCAGTTTAGATGAAATACAATATATAAAATCTAGACTTGAAACTAAAGTTAATGAAATTGAAGATTTAACAAAAATTGCAACAGATACACTTTCAGAAATAACACATTATACAACAGTGGCAATAGGGCCAGAAGCTAGCAAAAACATAATATCAGATGTTAAATTTGTTTCATTAGGAAATAGAATTTTGATGGCTGTTATTTTAACAGAAAATGGAGCAATTAAGGAAACAATTATTAAATATGAACAAGATATAACAGAAAGTCAAATAGATAGTTTAAATTATACATTTAAAAACAAATTAATAGGTAAACCACTTACAAAAATAGACAAACCAATGGAAAAATACATCTTAGACTCAATGGAGGATCAAATTGATGTAATTAAACCAATAATTACACAAATGAACAAATCTTTAGAGCAGTCTGAGCAGATTTACTTAGAAGGTGCAAACAATGTATTTGATTTTCCGGAATTTAATAAAGTAGAAAGTGCAAGAAATTTCCTAAGTATACTTGATACAAAAGAGCAAGTAATGGAAATACTAAACTCGGGATTAGCAAAAGAAATAAACATATACATCGGAGAGGAAAACGAAAAAGAAGAGCTAAAAGACTTAAGTATAGTAACATTTAAACATACAGTAGGCAATAAAGATTTAGGTACAATAGGAATTATAGGTCCAAAAAGAATGGATTATTCAAAAGTAATTTCAGTAATGAAATATATAAGCAAAAAGCTTAATGAAAAATTCAAGGATGAAAATTGAAAGGAGAATATTAAAAATGTCAGAAGAAAATCAAGAAAACAAGCAAGACGTTAAGGAAGAAATAAAGCAAGATGAAAATGTTGAACTTACAAAAACTGAGCAAGAACTTGAGGAAACAGTAGACAGATTAAAAAGAGTAATGGCAGAGTTTGAAAATTACAAGAAAAGGAATACTAAAGAGAGAGAACAATTATATAATTCTCTATTAGCAGATATAATATCAAGCTTTCTACCAGTACTAGACAACTTAGAAAAAGCAGCTGGAGCAAAAACAGAGGATGAAAATATGAAACAAGGCATAGAACTTGTAGTAAAACAAATATATGATATATTCACTAAATTTGGAGTAGAAACAATAGAAACAGTAGGTAAACCTTTTGACCCAGAAATACACGAAGCGGTAAGCAGCGTACAAGATGAAACATTAGGCGAAAAAATCATAAAAGAAGAATTTAGGAAAGGCTACAGAATAGGTCCAAAGGTTATAAGACATTCAATGGTAATAGTAGCAAATTAACATAAAAGGATTTGCTTTTAATAAATATAAAAGTTCCGACGAGATTTGGCGGACTAAAAAATAGTTATTAATTTTAAAAAATATAAATTTTAAGGAGGAGACGTATATGTCAAAAATTATTGGTATCGATTTAGGTACAACAAATTCATGCGTAGCAGTTATGGAGGGTGGAGAACCAGTTGTAATTCCAAACCCAGAAGGAAATAGAACGACACCATCTGTAGTTGCATTTTCAAAAAATGGTGAAAGATTAGTAGGACAGATTGCTAAACGTCAAGCTGTTACAAACCCAGACCATACAGTAATCTCAATTAAAAGAGATATGGGAACAAACAAAAAAGTAAAAATTGATGGAGAAGAATTTTCACCACAAGAAATCTCAGCAATGATATTACAAAAATTAAAATCAGATGCGGAAAATTATTTAGGACAAAAAGTAACACAAGCAGTTATTACAGTTCCTGCATACTTTAGTGATAGCCAAAGACAAGCAACAAAAGATGCTGGTAAAATTGCAGGATTAGAGGTTCTAAGAATTATCAACGAACCAACAGCAGCAGCACTTGCTTATGGAATGGATAAAGAAGACAAAGATCAAAAAATAATGGTATATGATTTAGGAGGAGGAACATTCGATGTATCTATACTAGATATTGGTGATGGAGTATTCGAAGTTTTAGCTACAAGTGGAAATAATAGACTAGGTGGAGATGACTTTGATGATAGAATCATAAAATACTTAGTAGAAGAGTTTAAAAAATCAAATGGTATAGACCTAAGCACAGATAAAATGGCAATGCAAAGACTAAAAGAAGCAGCAGAAAAAGCTAAAATAGAATTATCAGGTGTAGGTCAAACAAATATCAACTTACCATTTATAACAGCAGATAGCACAGGACCAAAACACTTAGATATAACATTAACAAGAGCAAAATTTGAAGAATTAATAAGAGACTTAATAGATGCAACAACAGGACCTGTAAATCAAGCTCTAAAAGATGCTGGATTAACAGCAGATAAAATAGACCAAGTATTACTAGTAGGTGGTTCAACAAGAGTTCCAGCAGTTCAAGAGGCAGTAAAGAAAATAACAAACAAAGAACCAAATAAAGGAATTAACCCAGATGAATGTGTTGCAATAGGTGCAGCAATTCAAGCAGGTGTTCTTTCAGGAGATGTTAAAGACTTAGTATTACTAGATGTAACACCACTTTCATTAGGTATTGAAACATATGGTGGAGTATTTACAAAATTAATTGAAAGAAACACAACAATACCAACGAAAAAATCACAAATCTTTTCAACAGCAGCAGATGGTCAAACAAGTGTTGAAGTCCACGTACTACAAGGTGAAAGAGAAATGGCAGCATACAATAAGACATTAGGAAGATTCCAATTAACAGGAATACCACCAGCACCAAGAGGAGTTCCTCAAATTGAAGTTACATTTGATATAGATGCAAATGGTATAGTACACGTATCTGCAAAAGATATGGCAACAGGAAATGAGCAAAACGTTTCAATAACAGCAAGTTCAAATCTATCTGAAGAAGATATAGATAAAGCTGTAAAAGATGCAGAAGCACATGCAGCAGAAGACAAGAAGAGAAAAGAAGAAGTTGAAGTTAAAAACAATGCAGAAAGTTTAGTATACAGTAGCCAAAAAACGCTAGATGAACTAGGAGACAAAATAAGTGGCGAAGAAAAAGCAAAAGTTGAAACAGAAATAGACAATGTTAAAAAAGCATTAGAGACAAACAACACAGAAACGATAAAAGAAGCAACAGAAAAATTAACACAAGTATTTTATCAAATATCTGAACAACTATACAAAGCAAATGCCCAAAATGGAGCAACAGGAGCAGAATACACAGCAAATGAAGGAAATGATGGAACAGTATACAATGCAGACTACAAAGTAGAAGATGACAACGATAACAAATAATATAAAACTGTAGGGGCGAGCATTGCTCGCCCACCCATCGTATTACACTACAAAATATTGTAAATTATATGTGTACTATAAATATAATAATATAGATATAATTTACAAAAAAAGGAGAGTATATTTTAAAATGGCAAATAAAAGAGATTATTATGAAGTTTTAGGCGTAGATAAAAACGTAAGTGATGAAGAACTAAAAAGAGCATATAGAAAGTTAGCAAAAAAATATCATCCAGATGCAAACCCAGATAATAAAAAAGAAGCAGAAGAAAAATTCAAAGAGGTATCAGAAGCATATGAGGTTTTATCAGATCCACAAAAAAGAAGAATGTATGACCAGTTTGGAGCAGATGGACCACAAGGCTTTGGAGGAGGAGCTGGAGGACCGAGAGGAGGATACTATTCATACACTACTTCTGGCTTCGATGATTTTGATGCAGACTTTGGAGACTTAGGAGATATCTTCTCAACTATTTTTGGAGGAGGAGTAGGATTTGGTTCAAGAACAAGTACTAGACAAAAAGCAACAGGTCCAATAAAGGGAAGAGACTTAAGATACAATTTAGATATTACTTTTGAAGAAGCATATTTGGGAGTAAAAAAAGAAATAACAATAATAAGAGACGAAGAATGTCCAATATGTCATGGAAATAGAGCAAAACCAGGTACAAAAACAACTACTTGTAAAGCATGCCATGGTACAGGAACAATTAAACAAACTACCTCAACACTACTTGGACAAATACAAACGACAAGAACTTGTCCTGAATGTAATGGAGAAGGAACAGTAATAGAAGAAAAATGCACGCAATGTAAAGGAAAAGGAACAATACGTAAAGCTGTAAAAATACAAGTGACAGTTCCAGCAGGAATAGATAATAATCAAATAATAGCACTAAGAGAACAAGGAGAATTAGGCATAAAAGGTGGATCAAGAGGAGATTTAAATGTTGTTATTAATGTAAGAAATCATAAAATATTCAAAAGAGATGGAAATACCGTAATATGTGAAATACCAATAACATTTACTCAAGCAACGCTAGGTGCAACATTAGAAATACCAATGGTAGATGGAAGTAAAGAAAAATACACAATACCAGAAGCAACACAAAACGGTACAAAATTTGCAATAAAAGGAAAAGGATTTAATAGAATAAATAGCACTTATAGAGGAGATTTCATATTTACTGTGAATGTTCAAATTCCAAAGAAATTAACACCAGAGCAAAGAGAACTATTAAATCAACTAGCTAAAACAATGAATGAACAACCACCAGTGAAAAAAAGAGGAATATTTGGATAAAAGTAAAGAATAAAAAGAGCAAACAAAGAGTTTTTGCTCTTTTTTACTTCACAAAAAGGGGAAAATGTGGTAAAATAAAAATATAAGTTTTATTTTGGAGGTTTTTATGGATGTTGATAAGAAAGTAAATGTAGAAGAAATTGAAATAAAAAAAATGAAAAAGACAGAATTAGTATGGGACAAATATATTGATTATTTAATTGAGGCAATAGACGAGAGTAACTTTATGAAGCGCTCAGAGATTAAACCGATGGCGACTCCAAAGGATGATTTGGAAACACATTTAACATCAAGAGCAACACACGTAAGAAATGCTGCCAATATAGCAAAAAGAATAGCAAAGGGACTAGACTTAGACTATGAGTATGCGTATGCTGGTATGCTTATGCATGATGCAGGACATCCGTTTAGTGCACATGATGGAGAAGAAACATTTACACACATTGGAGAAATATTTAATGTACAATTTTTCCACCATAATGCAAAAGGAGTTGAAGTTATTGAAAGCGAAAATATCTGCGAAAAAGCAATAGCAAAAATCCCTAACATAAAAAACAAACCAGAATTAAGAAAAAAACTACAAGAAGAATTTTCATATTTTTTGGATATTGTAGTATCTCACGATGGAGAAGCAAGTGCAAAAGATATGAACAAAAAAGAAGACTATTATCTAGATATGCAAACTGCTGTAAGAACTAAAGTAACTTCAGCAACAGCAAAAAACAAATATAAATGCATAGCACAAACACCAGAGGGAAAGATAGCAAAATATGCGGATGTTATAGCATATTTAGCAACAGACATTAGAGATGGATTTAGATTGGGAATATATAAAGATTTTATTCCAAGATATTTAGAACTATTTGGAGAAATGTTTGCAGATGATTATGCAGATAAAACAGAAGATAAAATTCAAATTGCAAAGAACATTATTGACCAAATAAAAGATGAAAAATTAAGAGGAATTGTACAAGATGCACAGAAAGAAGAAAATAGGGAAATAATAAAAATTGCAAATCAAATAACAGGAGAAATTACAGAAAAAGGCATCCAATTTGAAACAGATTATGGAAAGGTTAATAAAATAGTTGAAGCACATATTGAAGAATATAAAAAACAGAAAGAGCAAGAAGGTATGAGCGACGAAGATAAAATGTTTTTAAATTCTGACTTACAAAAAATAAGAGAATTTGTTGGAAAAAAATTAAGAGTTCGTTCAACAGTTGTGGCAGAAGTAACAACAAGAATGCAAGAGTTCTTTATAAATGACTTACTAAAAAACTCAAGAACAACAGGACAATTGCAATTTTCACCCTTAGGACAAAGATTGTTCTTTGCAGCAAAACAAATTAACTATGATACATATGTTCCTAAAACAAAATGGAAATATCAACAAGATGCACAACCTAATGCTGCCATGAAATTAGTAGAAACTTGTGCAAAAAGTATGATAAGAACGGGTGTAGTTGCCAACCAATTTTATAATAGAACAATTAGAAAACAAATTGAGAATTCACAAGCTTTAGCATATTGCAAAACAGAGTATAAAGACCCAAAAGAATGTGATAGTTATAAAAAGCAACAAGAAATTAGAGACATTAAAATCCTTCCAGATGCAAGATTTACAACTTCTGGAAATAGAAATGAAACAAAGGCAAGAAGAGAATTATTTTCAAACATTTATGAATATGTGCAAAATGGGGAAGACACATTTGCAACTAAATATATGAATACTTTTTATGCTATTGAAACACAGATAAGAAATAAAGTACAAAAAGCGCTAGATAGTAAATATGAGACCAAGATTACAGGTCAACCAAAAGATTTTGAACAACTTTATAGAAGTAAAGTAGATGAAGACATAGAAAGCATTAGACAAAAGATAAAGGCAGAATATGGAACCATGGATAGTGTTACGCCAGAACAACAAGAAAAAATAGCACAAAAACTAATTGATAGAGAAAGACAAAAGATGGAAGAAAAAATGGCAATACAGCTTTCAATAGACTATTTAGCCGGAATGACAGATAGAGGATTTAATGAACTAGCAATTAGAACAGGATATATGAAAAAAGAAGACCTAAAAAGTGATAGAGTAAATCCTGAAACAGCACTAAAAGAAAATAAAAAAGTACAAGAATTATCAAGAGCAATGCAAGAAGATGAAAGAGAATAAACTAATTTGGAGGAATAATGCCAAAGTTTTTTATAGAAGCAAATCAAATGCAAGAAAATAAAATAACCTTATTTGGCGAAGACGTAAAACATATTGCAAATGTTTTAAGGAAGCAAATAGGCGACCAAATAAACATTTGCAATATAACTACGTCTGAAAACTTTTTATGCCAAATAAAAGAAATAAATAAAGAACAGATAAAATGTGATATAGTAAAAAAACTATTATCAGAAGCTGAACCTAACACCGAAATTACTATATTTCAAGGGCTTCCAAAAGCAGAAAAGATGGAAATAATAATTCAAAAATGTACAGAACTAGGTGTTAAATACTTTATACCAGTGCAAATGGAAAGATGTGTAGTAAAACTTGATAGCAAATCTGAAGAAAAGAAAATAGAAAGATGGAATAAAATTGCAGAGACGGCAGCAAAACAAAGTGGAAGAGACTTTATACCAAAAGTGGAAAATTCAATAAATTTACAAAAACTTTTGAATTTAATACAAAAATATGATATAGTATTATTGGCATATGAAAATGAAGAAAAAAACACATTAAAAAATGTTCTAAAAACTTTAGAAAACAAGAAAAACCTAAAAATAGGAATAATAATAGGACCAGAGGGTGGAATAGACTACAAAGAAGTTCAAAAATTACTAGAAGCAGGGGCTAAAACAATTACACTAGGCAAAAGAATTTTAAGAACAGAAACAGTAGGATTAGCAATGGCAAGCATTATAATGTATGAATTAGAATAATACAAAAGAAGGGTAGGAAATTTAAGTTGAAGAAAAATGCATTAAATAACATAGAGAAAATAAAAGAAAAAAGAACATTATCAAAAGAGGTTAAAGATAGTATAATTGCTAGAATAGTAGCTAATTGGGCAATTTGTATTGCTATAATTATTTTATTAATGGCACTTAAAATGGCATCTAACCTCTTAGATAAATCAGTAGCCACATTTATATACAACGCTTACTCAATTGAAATTTTAATTTTTTCAATAATAGTATTAGAAGTAGCATACCATAAGGATAGTGGAAAATGGGCAATATCTGGTATAGAAATGTTAATACTTGCAATACTTATGCTTTTTGCTCCATACATTTTCTTTAGATTTACTAATAAAATAATTTATGCGATAATTGCTTTTATTACTGTATATTATATTTGCAAGATAATAATAATATATTGCAAAGAGAAAAAACAATATTTGCTTAATATTAGCGACATACAAGAAATAATTAAAAAAGAAAGCCAAGATGATAAAGCAGAAAAAGAAAAAATGAGAATACTAGAAGAAATGACACAACAAAAAGTAAAAGCAACAGAAAAAACAACAGCAACAAAAAAATCTGCGAAAATAGAACAAAAACCTAGAGCGACAAAAAAATCAATAAATAAAGAAGCAACAAGAAAGCCAAAAGCTAAAAGAAAAACAGCAACTAAAAATACAAAACCGAAAAAAGAAACAACAATTCAAAAAACAGAACTTAAAAATAAAACCATTTCCAAAAAAGGAACAACAACACCAGCAAGAAAAGCTACTACAAAACCAAAAACAATAAAAAAAGTAACAAAGAAGGAGATTAAATAAATGTTAAGAAGTATGACAGGATATGGAAGAAGTAAGTATGAAAACGATTCCAGAGAATATACAGTAGAGATAAAATCAGTTAATAATAGATATAGTGATATATCTATTAAAATGCCAAGAAACATAAGCTTTTTAGAAGATAATATTAAAAAAATTATTTCTAATTCTATTACAAGAGGGAAAGTTGAAGTATTTATTAGTTTTTCTAACAATAGCGAGAAAGGTAAAACAATAGAAATAAATAAAGAACTTGCAAAAATATATATAGAGGAAATGAAAGAACTTGCAAGTGAAGCAGGTATTAATTCAAATATTGAAGTAATAGATGTTATGAAAATGCCAGACATATTAAATATTAAACTAAACGAAGATGATGAAAAAATCATAACAGAAGAACTAATAAATTGTACTAGAGAAGCAATAGATAACTTTATACATATGAGAGAAATAGAAGGAGAAAAGATAAAAGAAGACCTAGAAAAAAGGATATCATTAATTTCTAAAAAAATTGATAAAATAAATTCAATTTCTACTGGACTTGTGAATGAATATATAGTAAAATTAGAAAAGCGAATAAATGAATTACTTAAACCAAATGTGGTAGATGAAGCACGTTTAGCACAAGAAATAGTAATTTATTCAGATAAATGCTCAATAGAAGAAGAAGTAACAAGAATGAAAAGTCATATATCACAGTTTTTAAGTTTAATAGAAAAAGACAATAGCAATGGAAAAAGGATAGACTTTTTAATTCAAGAGATGAACAGAGAAACAAACACAATAGGTTCAAAAGCAAACAATTTAGAAATAATAAATTATGTTGTAGAAATAAAGACAGAATTAGAAAACATACGTGAGCAAATACAAAATATAGAATAGGAGGCTTATATGCAATTAGTTAACATAGGATTTGGAAACGTTGTTTCTGCAAACAAAATTGTTTCAATTGTAAGTCCAGAAGCAGCACCAATAAAAAGAATTATACAAGAAGCAAAAGACACAAAAGTTGCAATAGATGCAACCTGTGGAAGAAGAACAAGAGCAGTATTGATAATGGATTCAGGACATATAGTTTTATCAGCTGTGCAACCAGAAACAATAGCAACAAGACTAGACAAAGATATAACTAAAGAAGAAAATATAGAAGAATAAAAAGAGAAAGGAAATGAGAAAAAATGATTATAAAACCAACAGTTACAGATTTATTAAAAATAATTGATAACAGGTTTGAATTAGTGATATTAGTGTCAAAAAGAGCCAGACAAATATCAGAAGGACAAATACCTTTAACAAAAGTAAAAGAAAGGTCAGCAGTAACCCTTGCAGCGAATGAAATTGCTGAAGGAAAGGTGAAGGAATGCTAGTATTACTATCAGGGGTATCAGGAGCAGGAAAAGATACGATAAAAAATGAACTAATAAAAAGAATGGATAATGTAGTATCAATGCCTTCATATACAGATAGACAACCAAGAGAAGGCGAAGTAAATGGACAGATTTATAATTTTATAACAACACAAGAATTTGAAGAAAGAATAAAAAACAATGAATTTTATGAATATTCAGTACATCATGAACATTATTATGGAACATCAAAAGAAATATTAAATAAAACAATAGAATCAGGTAAAATTATAGTAAAAGATATTGAAGTAAATGGTACAGAAAACCTATTAAAAATATTTAAAAATAATATGGATATAGTTACAATCTTTTTAAGAGTTCCAAAAGATGAACTAAGAAGAAGGCTAGAACACAGAATAGAAAAAGCAAGTTTAAAGGAGATTGAATTAAGACTTAATAGATTTGACTATGAAGAATCAAAAATAGGAATATATGACTATGTACTAAAAAATGATAATCTTGAAAAAACTGTTCAAATAATAATGACAATCATAGAAAATGAATACAAATTAAGAAAACAACAAACAACTTGATAAGTCATATCTAAGAGGAGGGAAAACATATGAATAAAAAGAACAAAATAATTGTTAGAGTATTTGCTGCAATAATGGCAGGACTAATGCTACTAGGTACATGTGCATCATTACTATATATGATATTTATAAAATAGAAGTAGGAGGAACTAATGCTAAAAAATTTAGAATTGTTATCAATAAAAGAAGGAGATATAACTGCATATATAAATACATTATTAAATAGTCCATATGATTTAATAATGTTCATAATTGATATAACGTTAGTTATATTCATAGCAGTTAAATTCCTACAATTTGTAAAAGGAACAAGAGCTTTGCAGTTACTAAAAGGAATCTTACTTCTAATTGCTGCAACAATGCTTAGTTCACTTTTAAATTTAAGAATACTTAACTTCATACTAACATCATTTATGACGTATGGAGTAATTTTGCTAATTGTAATGTTCCAACCAGAACTAAGACGTGCATTAGAACAACTTGGTTCAAATAAGATAAACAAATTCTTTGGAATAGAACAAGACATAGTAACAAAAGTAAAAGAGAATATTTATAAAATAACAATAGCAGCTATGGAATTATCGAACAATAAAACAGGAGCATTAATTGTTATTGAAAGAGATATAAAATTAAAAGATATAATAGATACAGGTGTATTGATAGGGGCAGAAATATCACCACAACTACTTGTAAACATATTCCAACCAAATACTCCTCTACATGATGGAGCAGTTATAATAAGTGAGAGTAAGATAATGGCAGCCGCATGTATGTTACCTTTATCAAGTGATAAAAACATATCTAAAAAGCTAGGAACAAGACATAGATCAGCAATAGGAATTTCAAAAGAATCAGATAGTATAGTTATAGTAGTATCAGAAGAAACGGGGAAAATATCAGTTGCAAAAAATGGAACGTTAATAGCAGATGTAAAAGAAGATGCTTTAAAACAAATTTTGATAAAAAATTTAGTGCCAAAGGTTGAAGAAAGAAAGAAATTTAGATTAACGAGGAAAAAATGAGAAATATAAAATTAATAATAGAGTATGATGGTAAAAAATTTGGTGGATGGCAAAAGCAACCCACCAAATTAAATATTCAAGGCGAAATAGAACAAGCAATAAAAGAAATAACTGGAGAAGATGTTGAATTAATTGCTTCAGGCAGAACAGATAGCGGAGTTCATAGTTTAGGACAGGTTGCAAACTTTAAAACAAACAGCAACATAGAAATAGAAAAAGTTGCAATAGCAATAAACTCAAAACTAAAAAAAAGTATAGTAATAAAAAAAGCAGAAGAAGTATCAGAAGATTTTCATGCACGATACAGTTGTAAAGGCAAAAAATACAGATACATAATAAATAATTCACAGCAAGGAACAGCAATTTATAGAGACCTAGAATGTCATATACCGCAAAAATTAGATGTAGAAAAAATGCGAAAAGCAATAAAATATTTTGAAGGGGAGCACGACTTCAAAGGCTTCAAAGCAAGCGGAACAAGTAGCAAAAATACAATAAGAACAATATACAAAGCCGAAATAAAACAAGAGGGAGAAAGAATAATAATAGAACTTACAGGAAGTGGATTTATGTACAATATGGTAAGAATAATAGCGGGTACCATTGTAGATGTAGGATTAGGGAGAATAAATCCAGAAGAAATACCAAGAATAATAAATTTAAAAGACAGAAACAAAGCAGGTAAAACCCTCCCAGCACATGGATTATACCTAGTAGAAGTTTACTATTAAAACTTCTTTTAGAAGGTATTAAATGGGAATAATTTTACTTTTCAGAGGAGTATATGAGACTGTGTACACACATTTAGAAAATAAAATAAGAAATATTTACATAAGAGATGGACAAGTTCGTCTCTTTCATTTATAAAAGATAATGAAACAACTAGACAAAAAAATAAAAACGTGATATAGTATATCAGGAGTTTTTCACAAGGAGAGAGTCATAAATGAATAAAATAGAAGAAGCAAGAAAATTATTAAAAGAATATCATCAAGAGCATATAAATGTTGAAAATGAAGAAATGGCAGAACAAATATTAAACATAGATTTTGAAAAGATGCAAGAGCTATATGAATTAGCAATAAATAAAAAATGTGTTAATAATATAGAAAATATTGAGCCTGTAAAGGCAATAAATCCTGCAAAGTTAAAAGAAGATGAAATAAATAAATATAGAAAGCTTGGCGAAGATGCAATTAAAGCTGGTAAATTTGCAATTGCAATAATGGCGGGGGGACAAGGAACTAGATTAGGTCATAATGGACCAAAGGGTACTTTTGAAATAGAGTTAAATTCAAAAGTCAAGTCACTTTTTGAAGTTATTGTGGATAAGTTAAAAGAAGCATATGAAAAATATAATATATACTTGAATTGTTATATTATGACTAGTCCACAAAACCATGAAGAAACAATTACATTTTTTAAAGAAAAGGAATACTTTGATTATCCAAAACAATGTATAAAATTCTTTAAACAAGATGACCTACCATTAATGGATAAAAATGGAAAACTAATATTAGGAAAAGATGGATTAATAAAACAGGCATCAGATGGAAATGGTGGGATATTTTATTCAATGGCAGAAAAAGGTATCTTAGATGAGCTTAAAAAAAAGAAAATTGAATGGATATTTATAGGTTCAGTTGATAATTTATTAGCAAAATATGTAGATACACTTTTGCTAGGCTTAGCAATTGAAAAACAAGTAAAAATTGCAACAAGGACAGTATTGAAGAACAATCCACAAGAAAGAGTTGGAGTTCTTTGCAAAAAAAATGGAAAGGTTAAAGTAATAGAATATACAGAAATTCCAGAAGAAATGAGACTTGCAGTAAATGAAAATGGAGAAATATTATATGGTGAATCTCATATAATGTGCAATTTATTTAATATAGAAGCAATAGAAAAAGCAAGTACCAAGGAACTTAAATATCACGTCGCAGAAAAAAAAGCAGAATTTATTGATAAAGATGGAAATCTTGTAAAGCTAGAGGAACCCAATTGTTACAAATTTGAAAAATTTATATTTGATAGTTTTTGTTTATTCGATGAAATAGCCATATTAAGGGGAAAAAGAGAAGAGAACTTTGCACCAATAAAGAATGCAGAGGGAGTAGATAGTCCAAAAACTGCAAAAAAATTGTATGAAGATTTTATGAAGAAGAACACATAAAAACAGAAAAAATATGAAGAATATAAAAGGGGGCAAAAAATGAAATTTAAGTCGAAAAGAAACATAATTAAAACAAGAGACTTTATATCAGACTTTTTTAGAATTGCTATTGGTACAATAATTATGGCAGCAGGGTTAGAATTGTTTTTGCTTCCAAATCAGCTCTCAACTGGAGGATTTTCAGGTATAGCGATAATAATATATTATATACTGAAAGTACCAGTAGGAACAACAATACTCTTATTAAATATACCATTATTCATAATAGCATATTTCAAAGTTGGAAAAGAATTTTTTGCTAAAGCAGTAATCGGAACAATATTTTTATCAATCTTTTTAAATGCATTTGAAAAAATAAACCCTATTACAGAGGATAGATTTTTAGCCTTCTTATATGGTTCAGTTATTGTAGGAATAGGAACAGCAATGGTGCTTAAAGTAAATGGCTCTACAGGAGGAACAGATTTATTAGCTAATATAATTCGTAGTTTTAAGCCACACTTAAAAACAGGCTCATTAATAGTTACTCTAGACACCATAATTATTATAGCAAATACATTTTTCTTTAAAGATATAGAGGTTGGATTATACTCTGCATTAGCTATATATATACTAGGAAAAATATTAGATATTTTCTTTGAAGGAATAAATTTTACAAAAATGTTAATTATAATATCTCCAAAGTGGGAGGAAATTTCAAAAAAAATCAATGAAGAACTTCGAAGAGGAACAACAGCCTTATATGGAGAAGGAATGTATACAAAAGAAGAGAAAAAACTATTATTATGCATAATGTCAAGATCAGAAATAGTAGAAGCACGAAAGTTAATAGAGAAAATAGACCCAACAGCATTTGTAATTATTTCAAATGCAAGGGAGGTTTATGGAAAAGGTTTTAAAGAAACATAATATGTGCCAAAGAGTTTTTGCTCTTTGGCTTTTAGTATATTATGCCAGTTGGAATGTAGGTGGAATCAGGTGGAAGAACAAATTCGTCTAATGGCTTTTCTATTGCTTCTATTTTGGTTATTTTAATAATGGGAACTTCGCCATGGTAGTTTCCTTTTGATATTTCTCCAGTGACTTTTACCCAACTACCATCTGTAAAACTTTGTGCATCCTTGTGAGAACATAAAAAGCCAACAATTAAGGTCTTACTACTTCCTGATACTTGCATATCTCTTGCTAGAACAAACTCATTTTCAGAAAAGTCTAAATTTCTATAAACATAGCCGGAAAAGCAAATTCTTTGCCCAACATATGTATCTAAATTCTCATACACACTTTTTAAAACATTGGTATATTCTTCAGTGCTTAAATATGCAACATCAGGCTCAACAACTTCATCATTAACTTTAAAATTACTGTTTAAAATTTTGTAAAGAGAGATAATGAAAAAAATAACAACAATTATACTAATTACAATAAGAGAAAATTTCACAATACTCTTACTACTCAACTTAACATTACAAACAAACATAATAATTCCTCACTTTTTACTTAATTCTATGTAAAAACTTGAAAGATATGATAATTTATGATATAAATGTATAGATATAAATATAAAAAGGCAGGTAGACAAATGGGAATATTTAGTAAAATTTTTAAATCATATAGTGAAAAAGAAGTTCAAAGAGTAATGCCAATTGTAGAAAAAATAAATAGCTTAGAACCAGAAGTAGAAAAATTAACAGATGCAGAATTAAGAGAAAAAACAGATAAATTTAAAGAAAGACTACAAAACGGTAAAACATTAGATGAAATTTTACCAGAAGCTTTTGCAGTTGTAAGAGAAGCTTCAAAAAGAGTATTAGGTATGAGACATTTTGATGTTCAATTAATAGGAGGAATTATACTTCATCAAGGAAGAATTGCTGAAATGAAAACAGGGGAAGGTAAAACTTTGGTTGCAACTTTACCAGTATATCTAAATGCACTTACAGGAAAAGGCGTACATATTGTTACAGTAAATGATTACTTAGCAAAAAGAGATAGTGAATGGATGGGAAAACTATACAAATTCTTAGGACTAACAGTAGGCTTAGTAATTGCAGGAATGAATCCAGAAAAAAAGAAAGAAGCATATGCAGCAGACATTACTTATGGTACAAATAACGAATATGGATTTGACTATTTGAGAGATAATATGGTTATTAACAAAGAAGAAATGGTTCAAAGAGAATTAAATTATGCAATAGTAGACGAAATAGATAGTATTTTAATAGATGAGGCTCGTACTCCACTTATTATATCTGGAACAGTAGCAGAAAGTTCAGATTTATATAGTAAAGCTGATGACTTTGTAAAAAGATTAAAATCTAAAACAATAATAGAAGAAGATAGCAAAGACATAGAGCAAGCCGAAGACAATGAAAAATATGACTATGTAATAGATTTAAAAGCAAAATCTGCAACACTTACAGAAAAAGGAACAAAAAAGGCGGAAGAATATTTTAAGTTAGAGAATTTAAACGACATAGATAATTCCGATATAGTCCACCATATAAACAAAGCCTTACATGCATATGGTATTATGAAAAAGGACATAGACTACATTGTTAAGGATGGAGAAGTCCTAATTGTAGATGAATTCACAGGAAGAATAATGTATGGAAGAAGATATAGTGATGGTTTACATCAAGCAATAGAAGCAAAAGAACATGTTAAAATTGCAAATGAATCAAAGACACTTGCAACAATAACCTTCCAGAATTATTTTAGAATGTATAACAAACTAGCGGGTATGACAGGTACAGCTATGACAGAAGAGACAGAATTTAGAGAGATATATAATTTAGATGTTATCTCAATACCAACAAACAAGCCAATGATAAGACAGGACCTAAATGACATCATATACAAAAATGAAAAAGCAAAATTTAGAGCAGTGGTACAAGATATAAAAAACAGCCATAGCAAAGGTCAACCAGTTTTAGTTGGTACAGTATCAATTGAAAATTCAGAAAAATTAAGTGATATTTTAAAGCGCGAAGGAGTAAAGCATGAGGTATTAAATGCAAAATACCATGAAAAAGAAGCTGAAATAATTGCACAAGCAGGAAAATATGGAGCGGTTACAATAGCAACAAACATGGCAGGGCGTGGTACAGATATAATGCTAGGTCGGAAACTCAGAATTTTTAGCAAAACAAGAAATGAGAAAACAGGGATATCCAGATGAACTAATAGAACAAGCCAATGCACACAATGAAACAGATGATGAACAAATAATAGAAGCAAGAAAAGCATTTAATAATATCCAAGAAAAATTTGAGAAAAAAATAAAAGAAGAAAAAGAAAAGGTACTGCTAGCAGGAGGTCTAAAAATCATAGGAACAGAAAGACATGAATCAAGAAGAATTGATAACCAGCTAAGAGGAAGAAGTGGTAGACAGGGAGACCCAGGAGAATCAAGATTTTATATAGCACTAGACGATGACCTAATGAAAATTTTTGGTGGAGATATGATAACAAGTGTATATAACACTCTAAAAGCAGATGAAGATATGCCAATAGAGATGGGCTTACTCTCAAAAACTGTTGAAAATGCACAAAAAAGGGTAGAAGGAAAGCACTTCAGTATAAGAAAGCATGTGCTTCAATATGATGATGTCATGAACACACAAAGAGAAATAATCTATAAACAAAGAAGAGAAGTTTTAGATGGAGAAAACCTAAAAGAGAAAATACAGAAGATGATGCATTCAGTAATAGAAGAAATAATAACAACACACGAAAACGAAGAAGGATTAGATAAAGAAGGACTAAAAACAGAAGTAAAATCAATATTAGACATAGACTTAAGTGAAATAAATGAAAATACATCAGAACTTATAGAAGAGTTATATAACAAAGTTATAGTAAACTATGAAGCAAAAGCAAAAGAAATAGGAGAAGAGCAAATAAGAGAAATAGAAAGAGTAGTTATGCTAAAAGTAGTTGACCAAAAATGGATGGATCACATAGACGCAATGGACGAACTAAAAGATGGAATAGGGCTTCGTGCATATGGTCAAAAAGACCCTGTTGCACAATATAAAATAGAGGGCTTTGATATGTTTGATCAAATGGTAAACGACATAAAAATAGATGTTGTGAAATTGTTGCTACACCTAAAAGGAATACAAAAAGTAGAAAGAAAACAAACAGTAAAGATAACAGGAGAAGGACTCAAAAACACCCAAGAAGTAAAAACAAACAAAACAACTCAAAACAATACAACTGTGCGAAATAACGGTCCACAAGTAGGAAGAAATGACCTATGTCCTTGTGGAAGTGGCAAAAAGTACAAAAACTGTTGTGGTAAATAACCTCGCAAACCCTTATAAATAAAGGGCTTGCGAGGTTATTACTACTTACAATTTTTAGGTAATTTCACCTCAAAAAAGGCGTTTAGATAAGTTTTAGATAAGTTTTTTTACTAACTTTAACAAAATGCAAGTACATTGTATGATATAATAATATGTGAAAGTTGGTGATTATAATGAATTACAAAATAATTGATGTAAAACATCAAGAAAAAGAAAAATTATATAAATTGTTACAATATTCCTTATATGATGGTTCGCAATATATTGATAATGATGTAAATGAGGAATGTATATTTGAATATAGATGGTTTGATAATTACTTTACTGATGAGGATCGAAGTGCATATTTTATTAAAAGTGGAAAAACATATGTAGGAATGGTTATGGTAAATGAAAATTTAAAATTTAATAAAAATGGCAAGTGTATTGCCGAATTCTTAATAATGCCAAGATTTAGGAGAAATCATATTGGGAAAAGAGTCGCTTACGAAATATTTGAAAAATTTAGGGGTGATTGGGAGGTCCAACCAATGGAAAACAATCCTACCGCATATTCATTTTGGAAAAATATAATATCAGAATATACTAATGGAAATTATATAACTAAAAATGATGGAATAGAGGATGTATTCATTTTTAACAATAAATAGAGGTGGCTAATTATGCAAATAATAGAATATGAAGAAAAATATCTTGAAGACGTGAGAAGTTTATTAACAGAACTTGAAGAATATATTGTATCTATTGATAAAGATGAGTTAGATCAAGTTCATCCTGAATATCATGAGAAGATGGCATTAGTCGATTTAGAAGAAGTTAATAAGAATAATGGTAAATGCTATTTAGCAATTGAAAATGACAAAACAATTGGACTTATTATGGGTACGATTCCTCCATATGAAGAATATGATTATTTAGATTATAAATGTCCTAAAAGAGGGATAATTACCGAATTAATAGTTACATCTAAAATAAGAAGTAAAGGTGTTGGACAAGCTTTAATGGATAAGTTGGAAGAATATTTTAAGTTTAATAATTGTGAATATGTTTTGGTTGATGTTTTTGCTTATAATGAAAATGCTATTAATTTTTATAATAAAAAAGGATATCATCCTAGAATGTATACCGATATTAAAAAGCTGTAATAAAAAATAAATTTTTTTAGATAAGTTATTAGATAAGTTGTTGAATAAAAACTTGCAATATTTTAATAAAAAAATATAGATTTAAAATAAAAAACACCAATTAAAAAGGAAAAAATTACAAGGTTGTTTTAATATCTTACCATGTGGAAGTGGCAAAAAGCACAAAAACTGTTGTGGTAAATAACCTCGCAAACCCTTATAAAATAAGGAATTGATAGAAATAGAAAAAATGATAAATTTGTCCACAGATGACAATTTGTTCACGACTTGTCCACATAGTATAAATAATGTGGACAGAA
>USJO01000020.1 GCA_900555075.1 uncultured Clostridium sp. | reverse complement strand
ATTATAAATATATTACTTTTATATTTATTTACAGAAATAGCATCCATAAACTATGTTATTTCAAACATAATATCTATGCTAATTTGTATAACTATAACATACATAATTAGCAAAAAAATAGTATTTGTCAAAAAAGTTAAAATTGGAGTAGTGAGAGAATTCATAAGCTATATAGCCATAGCTATTATATCAATATTTATTGATACAATTATTATGTATATACTTACAGAAAAATTCTCAATATATTATTTATTAAGCAAAATATTTGCTACATGTGTAAGTACAGTATCCAACTATATTTTAAAGAAAATAATATATAACAAATTCAAATATTAAGGAGAAAAATAATGCGAGAGAAACTATTTATTGGATTACCATGCTATAATGAAGAAAAAGATATAAACACACTATTAGATAGAATATTAAAAGTAAAACAAAAAGTACAGGAAAAGTTTAATATTGATGTTGAAATATTTTGTGTAAACGATGGAAGCAAGGATAATACAGAGAAAACAATAATAGATAGAGAAAAAGATGGAGTAAAATTAATAAACCATGATGTAAATAAGGGACTTGGTGAAGCTATGCGAACTATTTTAATGCATTTTATAAATCAAGGAAATGAAAATGATTATTTAGTTGTTATGGATAGCGACAATACTCATAATCCCCAATATATAATAGATATGATAGAAAAGCAAAAACAGGAAAAAGAACACATTATAATAGCTTCAAGATATCAAAAAGGGGCTACAATAACAGGATTAAAAAAACATAGAATACTTTTAAGCGACTTTGCAAAAATATGGTATAACATAATGTTAAAAATTCCAAATGTAAAAGATTATACTTGTGGGTATAGATTATATACACACGAGATTGCTACAAAGACATATAAAAAATATAGAGAAAACGTGATTACACAATCTAGTTTTGCTTGTATGATGGAAATTTTATATAAAATGTATTTATCAGGTGCAATAATAGGAGAAATACCATTTAAATTAGAATACAATCTAAAAGAAGGAACAAGCAAAATGAAGATAATAAAAACCTCAATAAACAGCATAATAACCACAGTTAAGATAAAAAAGCAAGGAGCAAAAAGCAAATGAAAAAAATTAAAGAAATTTTACCATATGTTATAATATTACCAATGGCGATTGTGTTAATATTAATGTCTAACACTTTTCCAACTAAAAAGGTTGGAACCTTTTGGGATGCAGCAGTATATTTAAATGTAAGTAAAAATCTAACAGAAGGACAAACTCTTTATAAAGATATTGTAGATAACAAAGGACCAGTACTTTATTTTATAAATTACATAGGGCTAAAATTAGGCGGACCATCACTAGTGTGTGTTATTGAATTCTTATTCATATATATTGCACTAGTATATATGTATAAAACATTACAATTAATTAATAAAAATAAGATAATAAGTCTCCTTACAGTTGGTGTTGCATTTATTTGTTATGCGAAATGCTTTACTTACGGACTAAGTTGCGAAACTTATGCTCTAACATTTTCAATGATTGCAATGTATAAATGTTTGCAATTCTATGAAAATGATAAATTTACAAAACTGCAATGCTTGCTAATAGGCATTTTATTTGGATTAACATTTTTCATTAGAGCAAATTTGATAATTGTTTTTGTAGCATTTGGCTTAGGAATAGCAATTAAATTAATAATGAACAAAAGAATCAAAGAACTTTTTGAATACATATTATTTTCATTTCTAGGGTTTATTATAGTATGCATACCAATATTTGCCTATTTACTAATAAATAATTGTGTATACGATTTTATAAAAAATGTCTTTTTAATTAACACCACGATGAATAAAATAGGATTAATAAGGGCATCGAAACTAATGAGAAACATGATGCCAATATCATATTATAGCATATGCCTGTATATAGCTGTTGCTTGGTGGAATGTATTAAATAAAAAAGAAAAATATATAAGTGCATTTTGCTTAGGAATAATAACAATACTGTTTAACAGTATAAGTGTTAATATATATTATCATTATTTTATATCATTTTTACCGATATTAATCTTAGCATATAATTTTATAATTTATATAATTATCAAAAAATTAAAAATAGTAGGATATATATTAATAATAGTAATTATTATACTATATACCTATAAATATTATAAATTAATATTTGTATTTGAAACATTTCAACCAAACAATAATGTGATAGCATATATACAAAATAACACTGAAGAAACTGATAAAATAGCAGTAATAGGATTTTATGATGAGATTTATTACTTATCAAATCGAAAACCAGCTTCAAGAATAACATACATACTAAGCAACAATGCTTTTGAAAGAAGTGTACAAGAAGAAATGGTTCAGGAATATATAGATGACATAAGAAAAAATAAACCAATTATAATAGTTGAAGACGAAAGCACCATCCAAAATATTATAAAATCAAACATAGATATTAGCAAATATGAAGAACTTAAAAATTCAGAATATACTTATGTACAGACATTAAATAATAAAAAGATATATAAGCTGATAAAATAATGCAGAAGGAGAGGTAAAAGAAATATATGAAAAATTTGATTTTAATAGATGGAAATAGCATACTAAATAGAGCTTTTTATGGTACAATGGCTACAAAAATATTAATGACAGAGGATGGAACATATACAAATGCTATATATGGATTTTTAAATATAATGTTTAAAATAATAGAAGATATAAAACCAGAATATATGGTAGTAACATTTGACCTAAAAGCTCCAACACATAGGCACAAATTGTATGAAGGATATAAAGCCAATAGAAAAGGAATGCCAAATGAACTAGCAAATCAAATGCCAATTCTAAAAGAAATACTAGAAGCAATGCACATAAAGATAATAGAAAAAGAAGGATATGAGGCAGATGACATAATACGGAACCCTTGCAAAATGGGGTCAAAAAGAGAATTTAGAAGTGACAATATTAACAGGAGATAGAGATAGCTTCCAATTAATTGATGAACACATAAAAGTAAGAATACCACATACAGTGCAAGGAAAAACTGAAACAGAGGATTATACAGTAGAGAAAGTAATTGAAAAATATGGACTCTCACCTAAAAGCTTAATTGAAGTAAAAGGACTTGCAGGAGATAGCTCAGACAATATTCCGGGAATACCAGGAGTTGGAGAAAAAACAGCAATAAATTTAATAAAAGACTATAAAGATATTGAAGGAATATATAAACATATAGACAACTTAAAAGGGAAATTAAAGGAAAAAATCAAACAAAATGAAGAAATGGCATATCTATCAAGAACACTTGGAACCATTGATACAAAAGTACCAATAGACAAAAAAGTAGATAATATGAAGGTAACAAAGTGGGATAATGAAAAGGTTACAGACTTGTTTGCAAAATTAAAATTTAATAGATTTATTGAAAGGTTTGGCTTAGAAAAGGAAAGTTTAAATAAGACACAAGAGATAAATATAGAAGGTCAAGAAATAACAGAGGAACAATTTGAAAAGTATAAGCAAGAAGTGAAAAAATGCAAAAAAATATTTTACTATATTATAACAGAAGCAGAAAATGGGACAGGTATATTAAACACCACAATTGATGGAATAACATTATACTCAGAGGAAGCAAACACAGCATATTTATTAAAAGATATTCAGAAATTGAAAAATATATTTGAAGATGCCGAAATATTAAAAATAGGATATAAGCAAAAACAGGATTATATATTATTAAAACAGATAGGAATAAACCCTAATAATCTTATGTTTGATATAGAAATAGCAGGATATTTGCTAAATTCAAATATAACCAAATACACAATAGAATATCTTTCAGAGGAGTACTTAAATATAGATGTTGCAACATATTTAAAAAAAGACGAACCACAAGAAAAACAACTTACGCTTTTTGAGACTCCAGAAGATAATAAACCAAGTAAAAAGAACTATGTATATACATACTTGATTAATAAACTATACTATACTTTAACAGACAAAATGAAACAAATATGTACACTAGACTTATTCAATAAAATAGAAATGCCACTATTAGAAGTTCTAGCAGATATGCAATATCAAGGGATATATGTAGATAAAGATAAATTATTTGATTTTGGAAATGAATTAAAAAATAGAATAGAAGAACTAACGAAAGAAATATATGACTTAGCAGGAGAAGAATTTAACATTAATTCTCCAAAGCAATTAGGAGAAATACTTTTTGAAAAACTTAAATTGCCAATGGGAAAGAAAAACAAAAAAGGATATTCAACAGGGGTAGAAATACTAGAAAAACTAAAATTTACACATCCAATAATAGAAAGAATTTTGGAATATAGGCAAATAGGTAAATTGAATTCAACATATGTTGAAGGATTAATGCCATATATTAATAAAACAACAAAAAAAATACATTCAAGCTTTCACCAAACGGTAACAGCAACAGGTAGAATAAGCTCAACAGAACCAAACTTGCAAAACATACCAACAAGAAATGAACTAGGCAAAAATCTACGTAAGGTATTTAAACCAGAAGAAGGAAATATATTTATAGATGCAGATTATTCTCAAATAGAGTTAAGGGTACTAGCGCATATTTCAAATGATGAACATATGATACAAGCCTTTAATAATGATGAAGATATACACACGCAAGTAGCCTCTAAAGTATTCAACATACCAATGGAGGAAGTAACAAAAGAACAAAGAACAAAGGCAAAAGCAGTAAATTTTGGAATAGTATATGGAATTAGCGATTTTGGATTATCAGAGCAATTGAAAATACCAAGAAAAGAAGCAAAACAATATATAGAGCAATATCTAGAAAAATATCAAGGAATAAAAAAATTTATGGAAACAATTGTAGAAACGGCGAAAAAAGAAGGATATGTAGAAACCCTATTTCATAGAAGAAGATATATTCCAGAAATAAACTCCAATAACTATATGGTAAGACAATT
The DNA here is from genome assembly GCA_900555075.1 of uncultured Clostridium sp. Lineage (GTDB taxonomy): Bacteria > Bacillota > Clostridia > TANB77 > CAG-508 > UMGS1781. The sequence goes on along the minus strand of USJO01000020.1, from coordinate 16,660 downwards.
TGGAAGTAGAATTGCTATGAATACGCCAATACAAGGAACAGCAGCAGATATAATGAAACTTGCAATGATAAATATATATAATGAATTAAATAAACAAAATTTAAAATCAAAAATAATATTACAAGTACATGATGAACTACTAATAGAGGCAATACCAGAAGAAAAAGAAAAAGTGGAACAAATACTAAAGCAAAAAATGGAAAATGTTATAACACTAAAGGTTCCACTAAAAATAGACATAGAAGAAGGCAAAAATTTATATGATGCTAAATAAGGAGGATATTTTATGAGTAAGATTTTAGTAACGGGAGGTACTGGATATATAGGCAGTCATACTGTAATAGAATTACTAAAAGCAGGAGAAGAACTAGTTATTGTTGACAACTTTTCAAACAGTTCACCAGAAGTATTAGAAAAAATAAAAGAAATTACTAAAAAAGATTTTGAATTTTATGAAGCAGACTTGTTAGACGAGAAAAAAATAGAAGAAATTTTCAAGAAAAAAGAAATAGAATCAGTTATACACTTTGCAGGTCTAAAAGCAGTAGGAGAGTCAGTAGAAAAACCAATAGAATATTATCATAACAATATAACAGGGACATTGGTATTGCTAAAGTTAATGAAAAAATACAACTGCAAAAAGCTAGTATTTAGCTCTTCAGCAACAGTATATGGTAATCCAAAAGAACTACCAATAAAAGAAGAATTTCCATTATCAACAACAAATCCATATGGAAGTACAAAACTAATGATAGAGCAAATACTACAAGATATGGCCATTGCAGATAAGAATTTTAGAGTAGCAATATTAAGATATTTCAATCCAATAGGAGCACATGAAAGCGGACTAATAGGTGAAGTGCCAAATGGAATACCTAACAACATAATGCCATATATAATGAAGGTTGCAATAGGAGAATACAAAGAATTAACAATTTTCGGGAATGATTATCCAACACCAGATGGAACAGGTATAAGAGATTATATACATGTAGTGGATTTGAGCAAAGGACACTTAAAAGCATTAGAAAAAATTAGAAAAGAATCAGGTGTTAAAATATACAATTTAGGAACAGGTAGAGGATATTCAGTACTAGAATTAGTAAAAACATTTGAAAAAGTAAACAATGTAAAAATAGCCTACAAAATAGGAAAAAGACGATCTGGTGATATACCAGCATGTTATGCAGATCCAAGTAAGGCAGAAAAAGAACTAAATTGGAAGGCTGAAAAAAGTATAGAAGAAATGTGCCGAGATAGCTGGAATTTTATAAAAAATAGATTTCCAAAATAGGAAACAGAAATAATAGGGATGGTAAAATGAAAAGAGTTTTATTAGGAATGAGTGGAGGAGTAGACAGCAGTGTAGCAGCAATTGTACTATTAGAACAAGGATATGAAGTTATAGGGGCTACAATGAAACTATGGGAGTCAGAAGATGAAAACAAGCAGAGCAAATGTTGTGGAGATGATAACATATTAGATGCAAAAAAGGTGTGCGACAAATTAGGAATACCGCACTATACACTAAACTTAAAGGAAGAATTTCAAAAATGCGTTATAGATAGTTTTATAGAAGGATATGCTAATGCAATAACACCAAATCCTTGCATAGAGTGCAATAAATTTCTAAAATTCAATTATTTCTTTAGAAAAGCATTAGAATTGAATTGCGATTATATTGCAACAGGTCATTACGCAAAAACCGAGTTTAGTAAAAAATACAATCAATATGTACTCAAAAAATCAAATGCAGGAAAAAAAGACCAAAGTTACGTTTTATATAATATTCCAAAGAACATAATAGGAAAGGTCTTATTCCCATTAGGAAACTTTGAGAATAAAGAGCAAATAAGGGAAATTGCCAAACAGCACGGACTACTTACGGCAAAAAAACCAGATAGCCAAGAGATATGCTTTATTCCAGATGATGATTATGCAGGATTTTTAATAAAAACTGGCAAAGTCAAATCAAAGCCGGGTTATATTGTAAATAAAGAAGGAAATATACTTGGAACTCATAAAGGTTTAATCTACTATACAATAGGTCAAAGAAAAGGACTAGGTATATCAAACGGAACACCGTTATATGTAATAGATTTAGATATAAAAAATAATAGATTAATAGTTGGAAAAGAAGAGGATATTTATTCTAAAATTTTATACGCAAAAGACTTAAACTTTACAGTAGATATAGATAAAAATAAACCAATAGAAGTTCAAGCTAAAATAAGATATAGTGCAAAAGAAGGAACAGCAGTGCTATACCCAGAAGAAAATGGTATTGCAAGGGTAGAATTTAATGAACCACAAAGAGCAATTACAAGAGGACAATCTGTAGTTTTCTACATAGACGATGTTTTAATAGGCGGAGGAAAAATAATTTGACATAAATTTAAATTTCATAAATATAATGTCTTAGGTGATATTTATGATAGCATATGTTAAAAGGTTTGAAAAAGTAAAATTCTTATATAGACTATTAAATATATTTAAAATAGATAAAATAGAAGATAAACCCATAATTCTTCTGCCAATAGATGACAAAAGTTGCAAAAGGAAAATAAAAAAAATAGCTGAAAAGATAAGCAAATACTTGTACAACAGCAACATAAAAAGTATAGTATTAGAAGAAAATTTAATGGCAAATGAAGAATTTAAGAATATTCTATATAGAAATAACATCAGCATATTAGATGGTACAAGGTTATCTAAGTTTTTAGTATATAGTGTAATACAAAAAATATATCATTACAAAAAAAGTAAAATAGAAGCGGGAGAAATAACTATACTTATAAATGAAAACAATGACATTGCAATAGAAAACATAATGTCACTTGCCAAAAACGTTAAAAGATTAAATATAATTACCAATAACACAAAGAAGTTTAAGAAGGTTGTAGAATATTTATATAACGAACTTGGAATACTCATAAAATTATCAAGCAATATGAAAAGCAATTTGAATAGTTCAGATATAATATTAAATATAGATTTCCCAGAAGAGACACTAAACAAACTAGATATACCAAGCAATGCAGTGGTTGTAAATGTGCCTAAAAATGTAAATATAACTTCAAGAAAATTTTCAGGAATAAACATTAAAGACTGGAGAATAGAAATACCCAAAAAATATAAGCTACAGGGTTTTGATGATACAATTATGTATGAAGCAAGTATATTAAAAAAGCCTACAATAAAAGTTTTTGAACAACTAGAAGATGATAGAGTAAAGATTAAAAGACTAATAGGTGTAAACGGAACAATAAATAAAAAAGAATTTGTCTGAATTTTATTAAATTATACTTGACAAATTGTATTTTGTAGAGTAAGATTAAGAAACTACAATCATATATTAATAATATAAAGGAGTAATGAAAAATGGAAGAAAAAGAAGTTTTATTAACACAAGAAGGATATGATAACTTAGAAAAACAATTAGAATATTTAAAGACAGAAAAGAGAGCTGAAATTTCAGAACGTATTAAAGTTGCATTAGGATTTGGAGATTTATCAGAAAATTCAGAATATGACGAAGCAAAAAATGCTCAAGCAGAAAATGAAATAAAAATAGCAGACTTAGAAAACAAACTAAGATATGCAAAAATTATAGATGAATCAGAAATAGATACAAAAACTGTGCAAGTAGGAAATATGGTTAAAATATTAGATATGGAATTTAATGAAGAACTTGAATACACAATAGTTGGTTCAACAGAAGTAGACTTATCAAAAAACAGAATATCAAATGTATCTCCAATAGGAGCAGCTTTAATTGGAGCAAAGAAAAACCAAATAGTTGAAGCAAACACTCCAGGAGGAATAGCAAAGTATAAAGTTTTAGCAATAAAGAAAGCATAGACGCAACTAAAAATAAAAAGAAAAATTAACATAATTTTACCATTTTATGTAGACAAATCCAGAAAAACGTAGTATAATTAAATATGTCTTGGAAAAAGACTAGTCTAAAAGTAGAAAATATATTAGCTTGTTAGACGAAAAAAAGGAGGAAATAAAATTGGTTACAAATTATTCACAAAACAACTATATTATATTAGTTGGTAAAGTAACAAGTGAGAAAAAATTTAGTCACGAAATCTACGGAGAAAGTTTTTATAACTTCGATTTAGAAATACCACGTTTAAGTGGAATATCAGACATAATTCCAATAACAATATCTGAAAGGTTAATTGCAAACTTTGAGTTAAACATAGGAAAAAGTGTTGTAATCGAAGGACAATTCAGATCTTATAATACATATGAGGAAACAAAAAGCAGATTAATACTTACAGTATTTGCAAAAGAAATTAGAGAAAAGGGAGAGAATGAGGAAATCAAAGTTCCTAACGAAGTTCAATTAGTGGGACATATTTGTAGAAAACCAATTTACAGAAAAACACCATTTGGTAGGGAAATAGCAGACATACTAGTAGCAGTAAATAGAGCATATAATAAATCAGACTACATACCATGTATTACTTGGGGAAGAAACGCAAGATTTTGCGAAGATATGCCAATAGGAACACTATTAAAATTAGTAGGTAGAGTTCAATCAAGACCATATGAAAAGAAACACGAAGATGGTACAGTAGAAACAAGAACAGCATATGAAGTATCTATTAGTAGTCTAGAATTTATAGATAATAAAGATGAAAATAAGGAAGAAGTAATAGCAACAGAAACTGAAGAAGCGATGTAAAGGAGTAAAAAATGGATTATTTATATATATTGCAACAAGCACTTGTAGGAATAATCACAATATTTTGGTTATATAATATAGCAATAAGTGTTTGTTCACTAATAAAATTCAAAGAAAAACCATTGCTATTTAATAAAACTCACAAGTTTATGGCAATAATTCCAGCACATAATGAGGAAAAAGTTGTAAGAAATTTAATAGAAAGTTTAAAAGAGCAAAACTATCCTAAAGAGTTGTTAGATATATATGTAATAGCGGATAACTGCACAGACAAAACAGCAGAAATTGCAAGAGATGCAGGAGCTATAGTATATGAAAGAAATGATCCAGAACATAAAACAAAAGGATATGCAATGCAGTGGTTTTTAGCTAAAATGAAGGAGCAAAATGCCGAATATGATGCACTTTGCGTTTTCGATGCAGATAATGTTGTAGACAAAGAATTTATGAACGCAATGAATAAGAAACTTTGTCAAGGAGAAGAAGTAGTACAAGGATACAGAGATATAAAAAATCCAGACGATACATGGGTAACAGCAGGGTACGCTTTATTCTACTGGACAATGCATAGATTTTATCATTTAGCAAGGTATAATATTGGATTATCTCCATTATTAAATGGAACAGGCTTTATGGTAAAATATGATTTAATAAAAGAAGAAGGATGGAACACAAAAACCTTAACAGAGGATATAGAATTCTCATTAATAAACATAGCAAAAGGAAGACAACTAGGTTGGGCAACAGATGCTAAAGTTTATGATGAGCAACCACTAGGATTTAAACAATCTTGGACACAAAGAACAAGATGGTCAGTGGGACATATACAATGTTTCAAATACTATTTAAAAGACTTAGCAACAGGAGTTATAAGAAACAGAAAAATGTCAAATTTTGATGGACTGTTATATCTTATGGGAATGCCAATATTGGTTGTAACACTTTCAATATTAGTAATAAACTTAATAATATATATTGGAGATGGAATGACACTTGCAGGTTTAATATTTAATTATGCAAAATATTTAATAGCCACCTTCATAATCCCACCACTTACAGCAATATTAACATTGCTACTAGATAAAAGACCTATAAAGCCAATGCTAAAAGGAGTTTTATGTTATCCACTATTTTTGGGCTCTTGGATACTTATAAACATTAAAGCATTAATAAAACCAAATACAACGTGGGAAAAAATAGAGCACGTAAGAGACATAAAAGTAAAAGGATAAAAATTATTAAACAAATATTCAATAACAAAAAGTACAAGGGAATATGTTTAAATGAACAAAACATATTCCCTTTTTTTATTATGTATGAAAGTTTTCCTTGAAATTGACTTCAAGAACAAGAAAAGTTTTCTATATATGTTCGAATGCGAATTATTCTGAACAAAGAGAAACGAAGTTTTACTTTTCTTATTTTAGTAAAATTTATAAAAAAATCACAAAATAAACTTGCTATTTTCCTAAGAATATTGTATGATATTATAAGTGAAAAAAGTAATATAAGTTGGAGGTATAAAATGAAAAAAACGATTGCAATAATATTAATAGTTTTATGTTTGTTATCAATTAATAATGTATTTGCAACAGAGGTAAATACGCTAGAAAAACAAAATAAAGAGGAAATTTCAGGAATAAAGAATAAGATGGAGGAAAAAAAAGAAGAGTACACAGAAAAGTATGGTTCAGAGGCATATTGGTTTGCAGGTTATGTACTTGAAGAAATTGTACAACCATATAGTATACCTTTATGCTTTGTTGGTATTGCAGTAGGACTAGTATTCCAATATGTAATGGGAACAAGAAGACTAGATTATAAACATAGAGGATTTAGTGCAGTAATAGTTTTTGTTACAATACTAATCATCTGTCAATTGTTACCATTTATATATGCACTCGTAGTAGTAGGTTGGAGGGGTTAAACATATGAAAATCTTATTTGCAGTAAATAATGATAATGTTTCAGAAGCAATTGTAAAGAAATATCAAAAAGAATATAAAGAGATATTGTCTTACAAGAATGTTTATTATTTTAATGCAATATATAGAGAGTTACAAAGAGATAAAAGTTATAGTAGAATAGTAATTAGCGAAGATTTAGAACCATTTGCAAATAATAACTATGATTCAATAGACAAATTTTTATTTGAAAAATATAGTAATATTGTTGAAGAGATAAAAAATGCGCCAAATGAACATATCGATATAATATTAGTTTGCGCAGACAGAAGGAAAAAAACTGATGATATGCTAGTAAAAATTTATGCAAAAGGAATTTACAATGCAATAATAGGCCAAGATAGAAGCATAGATGAAATTTGCAGATTAATAAATCAGCCAAGAGATAAACAAGAAGCAAAACAATATTATGGTATACATGAGAGCGAACTAGGCGAAACAGAAAGTGAAAACAGTGTTAGCGAGGCGGAAGTAGAAAATATTAGAGCACACTATGCAAGGCTTGGAAGAAATGAAGATAAATATATAGATAGCTTTAATAATATAGTAGCCCAATATACTGATACACAGCTAAAAATTATCATAAAATACTTACCAATGAATGTAAAAGCTGTTTTGGAAGAAAGGTCTGAAAAGTATCAACAATTAGTAACAAATTCAAATATGAGTGACGCTAAGGATTTTAGAAAAAAGACAGAAAGCTATAAAGAACTAATAAAGAATAAAAAAGACGAATATGATGAAAACGAAAGGGAGAAGAAACATAATAAAGGAAATGACGAAGAAGATGTGCTAGAACAACTAATAAAACCTAAAAACATCAAATCTGTAGTTATTCCAACTAGTATAGCAACAGAAAATGTAAAAAAAGTTGAAATCCCAAATATTACAAAACCAGAAGTCAACAAAGATATTGTAATAAACAATCCTCTTGAGGATAAAAAAGAAACAACAAATGAAATAATACAAGATAATGAAACAGAACCAGTAATAGAGACACTAGAGTCAGAAGTTCCTCAAAAAAAGAAAGGCAGAGGTAGACCAAGAAAAAATCCACCACAAGAAGAATTAGAACCGAAAGTAAAACGTGGTAGAGGAAGACCAAAAAAACAACAAGAACCAGAAGAAATATTAAGTGATGTTGAGAAACCAGAAGAAGTGAATTTATTTGATTTAGACGAACCAGATAAAGAGGAGGATTCAGAAGTTAATTTGTTCGATTTAGAGGACAATACTGACAATGAAGAAAAAGACTCATTGAAAGTTGAGGAATCAAAAGCAGATGTAGATTTATTTAATATGGAAGAGTACACAAACACTAAACCAAGTATTGAAAATACACCACAAAAAGAAAATGTATATAAAACGCAAGAACCAGTAGGAGAAAACAATTATATGGCTAGAACAAATAATATAAATTCAAATTTCAACACTTTACTTACTGGAGATAAGAAAATAGTAGCATTTGTGGGCACAACAAAAAATGGAACATCTTTTATTGTGAATAATACGGCTGAATTATTAGCATCTATGGGAATAGAAACAGCAATACTAGATATGACAAAAACAAAAAATGCATATTATATTTACACAAATAATGAAGAATCCCTAAGAAACATAGCCAAAAATTGTATGGAAGGACTTCAAAATGGAAAAGCAGAAGGACTTAAAGTAAAAAATAATTTGACAATATATACAGAAATGCCTGGGGAAGAAAAAGAATATGAAGTCGAAAAAATACTATCAACATTATTAACACGATATTCAGCGATATTAATAGATACAGATTTTGATACAAACCCAGAGATATTCGAAAAAGCACAAGAAATATATTTAGTACAGTCAATGGATGTGCTAACAATACAACCATTAACAGCATTCTTAAGAAATCTAAAATCAAAAGATATATTAAAACCAGAAAGGTTAAGGGTTGTAATAAACAAATCAGAGAGAGTAAGGAGTTTAAATATAAAAACTTTAATTGGAGGTATGTCTTGTTATAATTCACCTAATATGACATATATGACAGAATTATTTAATAAAGACAACATAAAGTATTGCGAAATTCCTTTTGAAGTTCAAAACTATGTGAAATATTTAGATTCTTTGGTAAATTGTTCGATAAGTTTAAATGGATATACTAAACAATTTATGATGTCACTTAGAGAATTGGCTAATATGGTGTATCCACTAGTTAATAAACAACCATATGCACCATCAGCAAAAGGAGCTAAATATACAGATCCTTTTTCAAACCAAACAAATGACATATTAAATAAAATGAAAGGAAAGTACTAAGAGAGGTGAGAAGAATTGTCAATAGGATTAATTGTTGTAATAATATTTCTTATTATGCTTGTAATTTTCTTAATAATATATAACTTATCTATATATAAGAAAGTAAGGGGCTTAAGTAATACACATGAAAAAATAGCAAACCTAAGAGTATTACAAGATTTTATGGATACAATAGGAAAAGATGCTTCAGCAGAAGATAAGATTAAAATCATAAATGATATTATTATAGAAAAATACAACATAAAGTATTCAACAATTGTTGTATTTAATGGAGCAGAATATATATTAAGAGCATCAAATGTAGAAGAAAGATTCTGGGAATCAATGACAAATCTTCATACTGACGCTACTTTTAAGGACAGTATAGCAAATGCAATCCCTAAATATGTAACAGTAAATAAGCCTAATGAAAAACTAACTTATCAATCGGAAAATATAATGAGAGCAAAATCTGCAATGTTTTTTCCATTATACATTGATAATATCTATATAGGGTATTGGATTATAGAAAGCGATATTACACATGCCTTCGACAGTATGGATACAGGAATACTAGAAGTAATAAGAGAGAACATTATATCAGTATTAAAGACAATATCATATCAAAATACAATTGAAAATATATATAGAGTAGATAATTTTACAGGACTAAATTCAGCCGAATACTTATATGGAAGAGGTAAACGAATAATTGACAAATATGCAACAAGTACAATTTGTATGTTTAAAATAAATAACATAGAAGAAATAAATGAAAAATTGGGCAGAAAAATAGGAACACAACTGATTGTACAAATTGCAAATATTGTGAAAACAAATATAACATCAGAATATATTTTTGTTCGATATATGGGACCTAAATTTGCTATTGCCTTTTCAGGCATTGAAACAGAAGATACAATAGAATTCGTAAGTAAAATGAAACAAAATATCGAGAATATAAAAATAGTAGTAGGAAACAATAAAAGCAAAAAGAAGTTAGAAGCAAAACCAATAACAAACTTTGTATTAGGAAAGTATTATAAAGGTACAGGAGTTGAAGAGGTAACAAAAAAACTAGAGGAATATCTAGATAATAGTTCAAAAGAAGAAAGTGAAATAAATTGTATTTAATAAATGAGAGGAGATTTAATTATGGCAAGTGATAAGACGATGAGTTTTAAAGTTGAAAAGGACAAAAACTTAAAGACAAAAGAAATTTTAAAAGAAGTATATCAAGCATTAGAAGAAAAAGGGTATAATCCTATAAACCAAATTGTTGGATATATATTATCAGGTGATCCAACATATATAACCAGCCATAAAGAAGCAAGAAACATAATAAGAATAATTGAAAGAGACGAGCTTTTAGAGAGTATGGTAAAAAATTATATAGGATTAGATGATTGAAAAATGAGAATATTAGGAATAGATTATGGAGATGCTAGAGTTGGAACAGCAATAACTGATGAACTAGGAATTACGGCACAAGGCTTAAAAACTATAACATATAATGGAAATGATAAAAAAGTTTTAGCAGAATTAGATAATATTATAAAAACTTATGAGATTTCAACTATAGTTGTAGGAATGCCACTAAATATGGATGGCTCAAAAAAAGAAAGAGCGGAAAAGACCGAACAATTTATTCATAAACTAAAATGCAAATATAACAAAATTAAAATAGATACTGTTGATGAAAGACTTACAACAGTACAAGCACATAGAACTATGAACGAATTAGGGATAAAACCTAAGAATAAAAGAAATATTGTAGATACAATATCAGCTGTTTACATATTAGAAGTGTATATTAACAACAAACTATTCCCCCTGCAATAGTAATCTGTAGGGGAAATCTATTATTTGCATAGAATATGGAGGTCTAATGAAATTATATCCAAAATTGTATTTAAACAATGTTAAAGAAATAACAATAGATTTATTAAATAAATATAAAATTAAAGGACTAATATTAGATATAGATAACACCTTAATAGATTTTGATGAGGTGCTACTATCTGGATGTGAAGAATGGTGTAAAACGTTAAATAAGCAAGGAATTAAAATGTGCATATTATCAAACACAAATAAACTACACAAAGTAAAGAAGATAGCAGAAATATTAAACCTAGAATATTTATACTTTGCACACAAACCCAACAAAAAAGGATTTAAAAAAGCAAAAAACATATTGAACTTAGAACCACAAAACATAGCAGTAGTAGGAGATCAAGTATTTACTGATGTGTATGGTGGAAATAGGTGTAATATGTTTACAATACTAACAAAACCAATAGATACAAGAGATATATGGATAACTAGACTAAAAAGACCTCTTGAAAAAATTGTACTACATAGATATTTAAAAAAGGAGAGCAAAAAATGAATATATGGCATGATATTAATGAAGATAGAATTAAAAAAAATGACTTTATTTCAGTTATTGAAATAACAAAAGGAGGAAAGAATAAGTACGAATTAGATAAAGAAACGGGTTTGCTAAGATTAGATAGAGTACTATATACAGCAACGCATTATCCTGCAAATTATGGTTTCATACCAAGAACCTATGCAGAAGATAATGATCCATTAGATGTATTAGTCCTATGTGAAGAAAACATAGAACCAATGACATTGGTAGAATGTTATCCAATAGGCGTACTAATAATGATAGATTCACAGCAAAAAGATGAAAAAATAATAGCAGTAGCAAAAAAAGATCCATTTTTGAATACATACAAAGATATAACAGAACTGCCACCTCACATATCAAGTGAAATAAAACACTTTTTTGAAGTATACAAACAATTAGAAAATAGAGAAACTGTAGTTGAAAAAATATTAGGAAAAACAGAAGCAGAAGAAATAATACAAAAGAGTATAGAAAACTACAACAAAAGATTTAGTGATGAACAATTTAACTAAAAGAAAGGGATGATGGCTCTAATGATAGGAAAAATTATATTTACATTAGCATCATTTGTACTCTTTATATATATTCTACTACTAAAAATGATAAAAAAGAATGACACAACATACTTAATAATATTAGGAATACAAGCTATAGGAATATTACTAAACTTAATAAAAATAAGTTTTAATGTGCTAAATCGGAACGCTTAGTACGTTGATTTTGTATTTGTTTTGTATAATCATACCTGTTTTAGTGTTTCTATTAGAAGCAAAGAAAATAAATGTTTCAGAAATAATAAGAATTATTATGGCACAATGCCATTTATGGTTAGGCAACCCTAAAAAAGCAAGAAAGATTTTAACTAATTTAGTAGGCAAATACAAGGAAAGCTATATTGGACATAAAATGCTAGCACACATATACGAAGAAGAAGGCGGAATGAGAAAGGCGATAGACGAATATGTACAAGTATTAGACATTAGAAAAAATGATTATAATTCATATTATAAAATATCAGTACTTCTAAATGAACTAAATAAAAAAGAAGAAGCTATAGATATGTTAAGAACCTTACTAAGGAGCAAACCACAAATGCTAGAGGCTTCAAAATTATTGCGGAGAAATATACTTAGAAAAAAAGGAATATAAAAAAGCAATAGAAATATACACCAATGCAGCAAAACACAACTCAGGTAAATATGAAATATATTACAAATTAGGAGTATGCTATTCTATGATTAATGATTTCAGCATAGCAAAAAAATGTTTTGAGAAAACAGTACAATTAAATAACGATATGTACCTTGCATATTACAGACTAGGGCAAATAGCACTATTGTACAGAGACTTTGATAGTGCAGAGGAGAATTTTGCAAAAAGCTCATATAATGAGAAAGAAGCAAAAGCATATTTTGAACTTGCAAAAATACATATTCTTAAAAATCAAAAAGAAAAAGCAGTGTTGGATTTAAACAATAGTATAAAAGTAGATACATCATACTATGAAGTGGCCAGAAAAGAACCAATATTATTCCCGATAAAACAATATATAGTAAAGCCTCAAAATGAAGTAAAAAATGAATATGAAGAAACAGAGCAAGAAAAAGAGATAGAAGCATATTTAAAAGACACATATAATTTAACAAAAATATTAAATAGACAAAAAGAAACAAAAAGTGGAATACCAAAAAAGGAACAAGAATAAAATTTAGAGATATCAAACAATAGTAAAAACGAAAAATCACATACGTATCTTGTGGAGGAGGAAAAATAAATATGAATATATATCAAGCAATAATTTTGGGAATAGTACAAGGATTAACAGAGTTTTTACCAATATCAAGTTCTGCGCATTTAAACCTATTTCCGTGGGTATTAGGCTGGAGCCAAATGCCAGAATCCTTTGATGTGGCATTACATATAGGAACTCTACTTGCAATAGTTATATTTTTCTTTAAAGACTGGATAAATTTAATTGTTGGTGGATATAAACAGGTAGTTAAAAAGAAAAAGACAACAGAAGGTAAAATTTTTTGGTCATTAGTTTTAGCAACTATTCCAGCAGGAGTTTTAAGTTTAATATTGAGCAAGATTTCTGAAAAAGTATTTGAAAAAAATTCAGACATTGAGATGATAGTAATAGCAATTACCTTAATAGTAATGGGAATAATTTTATATATAGTAGATAAAAAATCAAAGTCAAAAATCAAATATGAAAATATAAATTTAAAACAATCAATAGCAATTGGAACATCACAATGTTTAGCAGCAGCGTTTCCAGGGGTATCACGTTCAGGAATAACAATGACAGTGGCTAGAGCTTTAGGTATTGATAGAGAAAGTGCAGCAAGATATTCATTTTTACTTGCAACACCAATAACAGCAGCTGCCGTTATATTCGATTCTAAAAATTTTGATTTTAGCAGTTTATCATTTTGGATAGGTATATTAACTAGCTTTATTGTTGGCATATGTATAATAAAATTCCTGCTTGAATATTTAAAGAAAGGAAGCTTTAAAGGATTTGCAATATATAGAGTTATAATAGGCGCATTTGTTATAGCTTATGGAATATACAAAATATTAATGTAACAATTTTGTTACAATTTTGTAACAAAATTGTAACAAAAATATGATAAAAAACTATTGTACTTTTTCTCGAAAAAAGGTATAATATAAGAAGATTAATATTACGTATGACAAAAAAGAGGAGGGGAGTTTACAAATGCTATTTCTAAAAAGTCGAAAACGTGGCATAGTAAACGTAAAAATGATAATAACAGAAGAAAAAATCTTATCAAACATTGATAAGGTACAAAAATTAATAAATCCAAACAGTAAGAAACAAATAGTTCAATTAGAAGATGATGCATATTTTAAGGATTTAATTGATTCAATAAAGGTATACTTAATTGAATATCCAAACAAAAAGAACTTCCCAAAAAGTGTTTATCAAGCTGCACATGCATTAGTAGAATATGCAACAGATCAATTTGAAGATAATACAAAACAAATAGAAGTTCTAATAAGACAAAGAGAAAATAACATAAACGTAGCAAATGAATTAAAATTAGTATTAGAAGCAACTCAAAATAAAGACAAAGAATGGAAGAATAAAGTTAAAGGAATTTCAGAATTAGTTTCAGAAGATATAGTAGAAGCATTAACAATAATAGGAAAAACTAAAAATAAGATTCCAGAAAACTATGAAGATGCAGTTAAATTAGTAACAGCAAGAATTAACAATCTTGAAACAAACTTGCATATTGAAATAGATATGGATAGAATAGAAGATAGGTCAAAAGCTTTAAGCTATATTGGAATTGAAATAGCAGAAGCATTAAGAGGAATACCAACACCAGTATATGAACCAAAAGTGAAGAAGGTAGAAGAAGAAAAAGTTGAAACCAAAGAAGAACTTGCTGAATACATAGAAGAAACAAGATTTGAAGTAAAACCATCATTATGGGAGCGAGTAAAACAAAGCAAATTTGTACAAGCAATAAAACGTTTAACAAAAATAAGAATAGTTCTAGATGTACCAGCACTTCCAGAAGGTAGAGATAAATAAGTAAAAGAGAGGCACGGTGCTTGTGTCTCTCTTTTGTACTTAATAGATAGTTATATATAGGGGGGGGCGAGCAATGCTCGCCCGTAACAAGTAGTTTTGAATGAGAGACCATTTATTTAACACATTTTAAAAATAAGAAAGGATTTTTTTATGAAGATTATAGAACCGGTTGTTGAAATTGAGAAAGTTGATTATGAAAGAATTATGAAGAATTTGGAAAGAGCTTGTAGAACTTGCTATCGCTCTGAGGATAAAATAACAGATGAAAGTTATAAAACTTTGCTTAAAAATTGTATTAATAGAGGACATGAATCGGTTTTGGAACATGAAAAAATTACAATAAGAATGATTTGTGATATTGGAGTGTATAAAGATTTAACCAGACATAGAATAGCATCATTTTCAATAGAAAGCACAAGATATTGTAATTATGGAAAAGACAAATTTGATAATCAAATTAAGTTCATAAAACCAGTAAATATGGAAGAAGGAACAGAGCTATATATCCAATGGAAAAAAGCTTGCGAGGAAATTGAAAACTACTATATAAAAATGTCAGAATTAAATGCAACACCAGATCAGATGAGAATGATTTTACCACATTCTACATCTGCATTAGTTACAATGACAGCAAACATAAGAGAATGGAAACATATATTGGCACTAAGATGCACAAACCATGCTCATCCAGCAGTAGAACAAGTAATGATTCCGTTATTATTGCATTTTAAAAAGAATATGCCAGAAATTTTTGAAAACGTAGAATATGATGAAAACTTTGAAAAAAATAAATATGCAAAAATAACAGAAATGGAATAGTAAGAAATTTACATTTACATAATAGTGTGATATAATATGAATAGAATAAAAACGTATAAGAGGTGAAATATTATGTTTAAAAGTAAATATAGTATGGCTTTAACAATATTTTTAGTATTAATTATAATAGCAATAATTGTTATTGGCATAATAATATCAATAAGAGCATATAAAAACTATGAAGAGGATAAAGAAAAGAAAAAAGTATATGCCGAATTAATAGAAGGCAATTCAGATGAAGATGAAGATGAAGAAGAAAAAAATACAATAGAAGACAATATAATTGGCACACCGGTTGAAAATACTGTAATTACAGACAATACAAATTCAAATGGAGGAAATGGAACTCGAAGAGCAAGAACAAAATTTTACAAAGAATATCCAATGGTTGGTTATATAAAAATAGAAAAAACAAAAGTGGATTACCCTATACTTTTAGACGTATCACCAGGAGCACTAGAAACAGCAGTAGGAGTTCTATACCCAAACAATCCAAAATTAAATCAACCAGGAATTACAGTAATAATAGGACATAATTACAGAAATGGTAAGTTTTTCTCAAATAATAAAAAGTTAGAAATAGGAGATAAAATAAAAATAACAGATTTATCAGGAAAAACATTAACATATTCAATATATGAAATCCAAACATTATTAGAAACAGATGCAGATTATATATCAAAAGATAGAGGGAACAATATAGAAATAGCATTGTCTACTTGTACAGATGATGGAACAGGCAGATTAGTAATATTAGCAAGAGCAGATTAAAAAAAGGCAAAAAAATGGAGCATTAGGAGCATTAATAGAAACAAGGCTCTTCTTTTATGAATGAAACACAACAAAAAAATAAAAAAACAAAAAGTGATTGACAAAGCAAGAAAAAATGATATATACTAAAAATATAAGAACAA
>USJO01000019.1 GCA_900555075.1 uncultured Clostridium sp. | reverse complement strand
TAACTAGCCAAACGCAGGAGTTTTGTATTTAGAGAAAATCGAAGACCCCCGAATAACTTCGTTAGGCGTATCCATCGTGGGTTCGATTTTAAATAAATACAAAAGCTCCGACGAGATTTGGCGGACTTTACAGTAGTAACTTGACTTCTAATTGATATCTTCTTTAAAATCTGGTTTTGTTTCTAGTAGTTCTGGCTTTTTTAAATATCTAAATAACATTTTGAAAGAGTTTGCATAGTAGTAGCCATCGCATATTCTTTCATCCCCTACAAATGAAAGCGTTATACATTTTTCTTCTTTTATTTCTTCATCTTCATATATATATCCTTTTTTCTTTTTTCCCATTGAAAAAAACATACTTGTTGTACCAAAATTATATAAATGATGATATATGCTATCAATTCCTAATGAGCCTACATTTGTTAAGAATACGCTTGTGTGAAATGGACTCGCTTTTATTAGTGACTTTGGTAGCATTCCATGTCTATCTAGTGATCTTAGTATTTTTATTATGATACGAATTAACCAGTTTGGAATTAAACTTAATGTTTTTGCTACTATATCTGTATCATTATCAGCTGAAGTGTCTTTGTTTTGCTCTATTATTGCATCTATTTTCCTTTTTACTTCAAATATGTTTTCTGTTCCATTAAATTCTGCTTTTGTTGTGGTTTCTTCTCCATCATCTGTAAGGCTCTTTTTTATTGCAAGAGAAACATATATTTTGTTTCTTGCATATATTGTTCCATTCATTGCAAATCTATTTAGCCTTGGTCTTTCTGCTATTATTCTTACTAGTGCCGCATAAACTATATGCATATATGAAATTTTTATTCCTTCTTCTGCCTTTTTGTCTATATATTCATCTAAGTTTTTTATTGCTATATCTTGTTTAAATAGTACTTGCGAATCGTTTCTTTCTAACATTATGTTAGGTATTACTTTGAAAAATGGCGGTAATGTTTTTAATTTTCTACCATCGTTTCTGTGTCCAAACATGTTAAATTTTCTTCCCCTCTATGTGCTAAACGTAATTAGTACATATATATATTTTATATTTAATGTAGAAAAAAGTCAAGTTTTGGAGGTTAATTTTTAAAACATATCATCTGAGTTATCATTATTTGACTTAATGTATATGCTTAAGTTACTTTCTTGGTCACAGGTTGCTAAAAAGATTTTTTTTGTATCTTTTATTCCTTGCTTGTTTACTTGTTTTATAAGCCATTTTTTATCTTTGTCTAATATTTTTAAATTTTCTTCTAAAATAATACCATCTAATATTACATTTAAAACAACTTTTTCTTGTTTTAGTTTCAAATTTAAATCTTCTGGCGTTACTGGCTTTGCACCTACTTTAGGTAAAAAACTTATTTTTCCATTTGATTCTAGTATTGCTGTTTGTATTTGGCATATGTTGAAGTATCCATTTGTTCTACATTGCATTAGAAATTCATTTATGTCTAGCTTACCTTTTTTGAAGTTGTTTCTATATAGTTTACCATCATCTAGTAAGATTAGAGTTCTGCCTTCTACAATTCGTCTTGCTTTTAAACTATGATTTGATATGCTTGATATTATTATGGTTACAATTGCATATACTGCCATTGCTGTTAGTGGCTGAATGAAGCTACTTTCTAGCGCTGTTGCCATTTCTGCTGCTATTGAGCCTATTGTTATACCTATACAATAGTCAAACATATTTAATTGTGACATTTCTTTATTACCCATTATTTTTGTTAGTACAAATAATGTTGCTATTGAAGCTAGTGATAGCCATAATATTTTTAGTATTTCCATCTCTAATTCCTTTCTTTAAATGATGCATTCATTTTTTTATACTGTTCCCCCAGAAACAGTATTTGTAAAATTTATCAAATTATTCACTGTGGATTAACAGAAATTACCTTTGCTTTTTGTTTGGTTTTATGTTAACATATTTTTAGGAGGTTTTACATATGATGAAATTTATTAATGATTTTAGGAATATTGATGTTTCTATTGTTAGAGTTATGAAAAATGGGTTTAAGTTTTCTTTTATTGTTTGTTTGTTTGCTACATATATTTTATATTTATATATTTTAAATCCTGTGTCTCACATAGCTTTTGAGGTTGGATATGCTGTTACTAGATGTGGTATTATGTTTTTTGTTTGTTTCTTTGTTGGAGCTTTTACAATAGATAAAATACATAATTTTAGAAATTAATTTAAAAGCAAAACCTACAGAAGAATAATTAAATCTTCTGTAGGTACTTTTATTTATTTAATTCCTCTAGGAACATTTTATTTAACATTTGTGGATTTGCTTTTCCTTTTGTTTCCTTCATTGCTTGACCTACTAGGTATCCTAGGGCTCTGTCTCTTCCAGCTTTAAAGTCTGCAATTGAAGCAGGATTTGCTTCTAATATTTTTTGTACTACTTCTTTTATTGCTCCTTCATCTGATATTTGTATCCAGCCTTTTTCTTTTATTATATCTTCTGGATTACGTGGATTTTCAAATAACTCTTCTAGTACTTGTTTTGCAATTTTTGAACTTATTATTCCTTTATCTATTAATATTACTAGTTTTCCAAGTTCTTCTGCTGTAAAAGGAATATCGCTTGGTTCCTGCTCTTTTTCATTTAAAATTCTTGTTATATCTGTCATTATCCAGTTGCTAACTGCTTTTGGATTATTGCATTTTTCTGTTGCTTTTTCAAATAAATCTGACAAATATTTTGAAGAGGTTAGTATGTTGCTATCATATTCTGGGAGCTTAAATTCTTTTATATACCTTTCTTTTCTACTTTCTGGCATTTCTGGTAATGTTTTTTTAATTTCTTCTATCATTTCATCTGAAATATTTAGAATTCCTAAATCTGGTTCTGGAAAATATCTGTAATCTTGTGCATCCTCTTTATCTCTCATTGAGAAGGTTCTTCCTGATACTTCATCCCATCTTAAGGTTTCTTGGTACACCTTTTCACCTTGCTCTAATACTTTTACTTGACGCTCTGCCTCATATTCAATTGCTCTTGTAATTGACCTAAATGAATTCATATTCTTCATTTCTGTTCTTGTTCCAAATTCTTTTTCACCCTTTTTTCTAACAGAAACATTTACATCCGCTCTAAATGAACCTTCTTGCATCTTACAGTCTGATACTTCTATATATTCTAATATTGATTTTAGCTTTTTTAAATAACTATCTGCCTCTTCAACACTTCTCATATCTGGTTCTGATACTATTTCAATTAATGGAACTCCTGCTCTGTTTAAATCTACTAAGCTGCCTCTTCCAAATTCATTATGATTTAATTTTCCTGCATCTTCCTCTATATGAATTCTTGTAAGTCCTATCTTTTTAGTTCCCTCTTTGGTGTCTATTTCTATATATCCTTTTGTACAAAGTGGCATATCATATTGTGATATTTGATATGATTTTGGTAAGTCTGGATAAAAATAATTTTTTCTATCGCTTTTGCTAACTCTTGCTATATCACAGTTTGTCGCCAGCCCTGCTTTTATTGCATATTCAACTACTTTTTTATTAAGTACTGGAAGTGCGCCTGGCATTGCCATACATACTGGACAGCAATGTGTGTTTGGTTCTCCACCAAATTTGGTTGGACATGAGCAGAATATTTTTGTTTTTGTTGATAATTCTGCGTGCACTTCTAGGCCTATTACAACTTCATAATCTTCTATTGACATATAATCCTCCTATTTCTTAAATTGTGGTTTATGATTTTCTCTAAATTTTGTTTTTTGTTCATACGTATATGCTGCTTGTAATATTGTTTCTTCTTCAAATGGCTTTCCTATTAGTTGTAAACCTATTGGCATTCCTTGTTTATCTACTCCACATGGAATTGAAATTCCTGGAAGTCCTGCTATGTTTACAGATACTGTGCAAAGGTCTGCTAGATACATTTCTAAAGGATTGTTTGATTTTTCACCAATTTTGTAAGCTACTGTTGGAGATGTTGGTGTTAATAGCATATCATATTCTTTAAATAGTTTTTCAAATTCTTGTTTTATAACTGTTCTGACTTTTTGTGCTTTCTTGTAATATGCATCATAATATCCTGACGATAATACATATGTACCAAGAATTATTCTTCTTTTTACTTCTGCTCCAAAGCCCTCGCTTCTTGAATTTTTGTAAAGTTCTTTTAAATTAGTGAAATTTTTAGTTCTGTATCCGTATCTTATTCCATCAAATCTTCCTAAATTTGAGCTTGCTTCTGCGCATGCTATTATATAATAAGTTGCTAATGATTCATTTGCAACATCTAATGTGCATAATTCAACTGTTGCTCCTAATTTTTTATATTCTTCAATAGCTTTCTCAACAGCTTGTTTCACTTCTTCATTTATACCTTCACCTAATAATTCTTTTGGAACACCTATTTTAAATTTGCTTACATCTTTTATTAAGCTTTTTGTATAATCTTTTTTAGGTAAATTCATAGAGGTTGAGTCTTTCTCATCATGTCCTGCTATGATATTTAATAATATTGCACTATCTGTTACATCTTTTGTAATTGGTCCAATTTGGTCTAATGATGATGCAAAAGCTACCAATCCATATCTTGAAACTAATCCATAAGTTGGTTTTAATCCTACAACTCCACATAATGATGCTGGTTGACGAATTGAACCACCTGTATCTGAACCTAGTGCCCATGGTACCATGTCAGCTACTACTGCTGCTGCACTTCCTCCACTTGAACCCCCTGGTACTGTATTTAAATTCCAAGGATTTTTTGTTACTTTAAAGTTTGAATATTCTGTTGAAGAACCCATTGCAAATTCGTCCATGTTCATTTTTCCGAGGCTTATTACCCCAGCATCTTCTAGCTTTTCTACAACAGTTGCATCATATGGTGCAATAAAATTTTCTAACATTTTTGAAGCACAAGTTGTTTTTACACCTTTAGTACATAGGTTGTCTTTCAATCCTATTGGAATTCCAGCAACTTTTGATTTTGCTCTATCAACATTTTTTGATTGTTCTAAAGCTTTGTCTGTTGTAACAGTTACAAAAGCTTCAATCTTCTTTTCTTTTTCTTCTATCCTATTTGAATAACTTTTTATAATATCTTCTGATGTAATTTCATTTTTATCTAGTTTTTCTATCAATTCATGAACTGTCAATTCGTAAAGTTCCATTTTGACCTCCTTAAATTACTTTTGGTATATTAAACATATTGTTTTGTTTTTCTGGTGCATTTTGTAGTAACAAATCTTCATCTTCAAATTCTTTTATTTTATCTTCTCTAAACACATTAACATTGCTTGTACTTCCAATTGTTTCACCTATGTTTTCTGTATTTACACCATTTACAATATTGGCGAAGTTTAAAATATCTTGAAGGTTCTTTCTATACTCTTCAATTTCTTCTTCTTTTATATCTAAACATGCTAGTTTTGCAATGTGCAAAACCTCCTCTTTTTCAACTTGCATTAGACTTCATCCTCTCTTAATTTAATCCTAAATATTATATACCCTTTTCTATAAAAAAACAAGACAAAGTATTGATTTTTAAGATTTTATAATATACAATAATACCAATGGAGGACATATGAAAAAATCTAGGAAAATTATAAAAATTAATAATTTTAATATAAAGAAACTAAAGATTTTAGAAGTTTTTTTATTTATTACACTTATTTTACTTATTTTTAAGCTTGCATATATTCAATTTGTAGATGGACCATCTTTAAGTAAGGAAGCTAGTTCTAGACAAACTTCTACTAAAACAATTAATCCAAATAGAGGAACAATTTATGATTCTAAAGGAAAAGTTTTAGCTATTAGTTCAGGAGTTGATACTGTTTCAGTTAATCCAAGTAAAATAGAATATTCTAATGGTGATGCAGTTAAATTAGAATTTGTTGCTCAATCTCTTAGCAATATTTTTGAAATAGAATATTCTGATCTTTATCAAAAGCTAACATCAGATGTTGCTACTGTTACAATTGCTTCTAAAGTTGATAGTGATAAAATAGATTTATTAAAAAATTGGATGGAATCTAATAAAATATATAGTGGAATTAATATTGTTCCTTCTATAAAAAGGTCATATCCATATAATAATTTAGCATGTCATTTGCTTGGTTTTACAGGTACTGATAATAATGGATTATTTGGACTTGAAAATTCTTTAGATTCAATATTATCTGGTACTGTAGGAAAGGTTGTAACTTTAACCGATTCAGCAAAAAGTGAAATTCCAAATCAGCAAAAGTCTTATATTGCTGCACTAAATGGTAGCAATGTATACCTTACAATAGATGTTAATATTCAATCCATTGTTGAAAAATATCTTTCACAGTCTGTTATTGATAATATTGCAGATTATGGAACTGCTATTGTAATGGAGCCGTCTACTGGTAATATTTTAGCAATGGCAAACTATCCTGATTATAACCCAAATACTCCTTTTACCCCACTTGATACAACCTCTTGGGATACTTTGTCTAGTGAGGACCAAAATAACTATTTGTATGATATGTGGAGAAACAAGGCTGTTCAAAATACTTATGAGCCTGGCTCTGTTTTTAAAATAATCACTGCAGCTGTTGCTTTGGAGGAGGGTATTGTTAGTGAAAACACTCCTGATGCTTTTTATTGTGCTGGTTGTGAAGTTGTTGATAATATAAAAATAAATTGTTGGAGACATACTAATCCCCATTTAGGACAATCTCTAAAACAAGCATTAGCAAACTCTTGTAACCCTGCCTTTATACAACTTGGTTTAAAGGTGAGAGCTCCTACTTTATATAAATATTATGGTGCTTTTGGCTTACTTTCTAACACAAATTCTGATTTTTATGGGGAAGCAAATAGTATATTTTATAATAAAAATTCAATAAGAAAATTCGAACTTGCAACAATGTCTTTTGGGCAAGGAATTAATGTTACACCTCTTCAACTTATAACTGCTGTTTCTGCTATTGCTAATGAGGGAACTTTAATGCAACCACGAATTGTTGATAAGATTGTTGATCCTAATACTGGAAGTGTAACAATTCCAGAGTCTGTTACAGTTAGACAAGTAGTTTCTAAACAAACTGCAAGTGAAGTTATGGATATGCTTGATTATGCGGTAAGCAATGGAACTGGTAAATATGGAGATGTAAAAGGTTATTCTATTGGCGGAAAATCTGGTACATCTGAAAACCTTGGTCAAGGAGATGGAACCTATGTTGCTTCATTTATGGGATTTTCTCCTACTGTTAATACTCAGGCTGTTGTATTAGTTGCATTATATAATCCAAAAGGTAAATCTTTCCAAGGTGGAGAAATTGCAGGTCCTGTTGTAGCTCAGATTTTCTCTGAAGTATTACCTTATATTGGTGTTGCATCTACAAGCAATTCTACCTCCAACTATGAAACAACAACTATGCCAGATTTAAAAAATAAAACTATTGGAGAAGCAAAAGAGCTTTTGAAATCTTATGGATATATTGTAAATGTGGATACCTCTGCTCCAGAAACTGAGATAATAACAAACCAAATGCCTAAAAAAGGTGCTCAGCTTTTAGGAAATGCTTGTGTTTTCTTATACACAGCAAATAGCAATGTTGCAACATCAGTAACTGTTCCAAATTTCAAAGGAATGTCTGTATTAGAAGCTATAAATGTTGCAACAGAACATAATTTAAATATATCTTTAGATGGTTCAGGAATTGTAATAAGCCAAGACGTGGCTGCTGAATCACAAGTAGAAATAGGAACAGTAATAAGTCTAACATTAAAAAGCGAGTTAAATGGTGGATGGTAAGTTAAAAAAGTTACCTAATTACGTGAGAGTTATATATGTTTTTTTCGAGAGAAAGCAATAGAAAAAATCGGGCGGACTCACAAGGTTCGCCCCTCTAATTATTATTTAACATTCTTCTGTTTTTTATATACAATGTTATTCCCATTATTAGTATAACAAGTGATAGTGCTTGTGATATTCGTATTGGTCCAATCATTAAACTATCTGTTCTTAGTCCCTCTACTATCATTCTTTCAAATCCATATATTATAAAATATACATAGGTTAATTGTCCTGTAAATTTTCTTTTTTTACTTATTTTCATTAGTATTATAAATAATATAAATGTTGCTATTGATTCATATAAAAACGTTGGATGAACCTCTGTATATTCTCCAAGTTCATATATTCCCATTCTCCATAACAGATTAGTTTGTTTTCCATATGCCTCAACATTTATAAAGTTTCCCCACCTTCCAATCGCCTGTCCGAAGTGCTAAGGCTGGTGCTAGATAGTCTAGTAAATCTAATATTTTTATTTTTCTATTCTTGCAAAATACAATACTTGTAATTACTCCTCCTATAATTCCACCATATATAGCCATTCCTCCTGTTCTAAAATTTAATATTTGTAATGGTGATTTTATAAAATGATTTAAGTCAAATAATATGTAATATAGTCTAGCTGATAGTATTGATATGGGTATTAGATAAACAAGTAAATCTATTATGTCTAAAAATTTTATATTATATAAGCCATCTCTTTTTTTAAGAATTAGTATTCCTATTATCATGGCTGATACAATCAAAATTGCATACCAGTATATATCTATTCCAAATACAGAAAATGCAACTTGTTTTATAGTTAATTCTAAATCAAATAATGGAAAGAATACTTTGCTCATTTGTTCTCCTCCAACTTAAATTTTATTATATTATCTATCAATATGTGTAATTTGTCAAATACTTTTTTCAAAAAACTCAGGTGGTAATTACCGCCTGAGTTTTTTTGAATTACAATAAATTGCTAATCCTCCTATAAAAGTCATTGCTATACCAACTATAGTAAGTACCCATTCTGCAATCATAATAAATGTTGCACCAGTTACCATTGCAAGTGGTGAATCCTTAAGTTGATTAACAACATTAGAATATCCACCATCCAGTCTGAAAGAATACATCTTCATTCCAGCATAAAGCAATATTACTCCTATAAGTGCTATCACTACAGCAATAGCAAGGTTACGTTTTGTCTTCCGCCTCATGTGTTTAACCTCCAAAATATTATTTAATTATATTATACTACTTTTTTGGATTTATTGCAAATTATATTTTCTTTATTTACCTAATAATTTAAACATATTCTTCTTATATTCTTCAACCCCTGGTTGGTTAAATGGATTTACTCCTAGTATTTTCCCTGACATTGCACATGCCAATTCAAAGAAATATATTAATTCTCCTAGAGTTTCTTCATCTAATTTATCCATTGTTATTTTAATATTTGGAACCTCTCCTGTAATATGTGCTTCAATTGTACCTTCCATTGCTTTTTTGTTTACATAGTCCATTGTTTTGTCTGCTACAAAGTTTAGTCCATCAATATTATCTGCATCCCTTTTTATTGTTATGTCTGTTGCTGAATTTTCAATTGCTATTACTGTTTCAAATAGGTTTCTCTTTCCTTCTTGTATATATTGCCCTAGTGAATGTAAATCTGTTGTAAAGGTTACTCCTGCTGGGAATATTCCTTTTCCTTCTTTGCCTTCACTTTCGCCATATAATTGTTTCCACCATTCTGTAAAGTATTGCATTTTAGGTTCATAATTTACTAATATTTCTGTTGTTTTTCCTTTTGAATACAATATATTTCTTGCTACTGCATATTGATAACATTCATTATATTTTACCGAATTTTCATTATATTTATCCTCTGCTACTTTTGCTCCATACATTAACTTATTTATATCTATTCCAGCAACTGCAATTGGTAATAGCCCTACTGCTGTTAATACTGAATATCTACCACCTATGTTATCTGGAATTACAAATGTTTCATATTCTTCTTCATTTGAAAGTTGTTTTAATGCTCCTTTTTCTTTATCTGTTGTAACATATATTCTTTTTCTTGCTTCATCTATTCCATATTTTGATTCCATAAATTCTCTAAATATTCTAAATGCAATTGCCGGTTCTGTTGTTGTTCCAGATTTTGATATAACATTTATTGATATATCTTTATTCCCAATGCATTCTATTAAATCATTTAAATAGTTTGGGCTCATATTGTTTCCAGCAAAAAATATTTGGGGTGTTTTTCTATTTGGGCATATGTTGTAAAAAGTGTTTGTTAATGCTTCAATAACTGCTCTTGCTCCTAAATATGATCCACCTATTCCTATTACAACAAATACTTCTGAATCCTTTCTTATCTTTTCTGCTGATTTCTTGATTTTAGCAAATTCCTCTCTATCATAGTTTGTAGGCAAATTTAACCAACCTACAAATTCTTTTTCATTATCTGAAATGGCGTGTAACTCTTTATGTATTGTTTCAACTTTCCTATTGAATTTTGTTAATTCTTTTTTGTCTATTCCTGTGTTTTCTAGCGTTACTTTTATATTTGACATTTGTTTAACCTCCCTTATTATTTTTATGCTTTCATTTTATTACATTACTTAATTTTATGCAAGAGATATGAAAAAAAGATTTCAAATTCCTTGAAATCTTTTTTAAACTACATCACATTTAATTTTTTAGCTAAATTTGATTTTTTTCTTGCTGCTGTGTTCTTCTTTATAATTCCTTTTGAACAAGCACCATCAATTTTCTTTGTAGCTAACTTTAAAGCTTCTTCAGCTTTTTCTTTATTTCCGTCTGCTACTGCTGTTTCAAATTTCTTCACAGCTGTTTTGTATTCAGATTTTATCATATTATTTTTTAATGTTTTTGTTTCTATTACACTAACTCTTTTTATTGCAGATTTGATATTTGGCATTCTTGGCACCTCCCTTAAAGTCAATTTAAAATCACTTTTTCTATTGTAACACGTAATTTCAAAATTTGCAAGTATTTTGGGAAGATTTTGTTGCTTTTTTGTATACTATTAATTCTCTTGCATCTGTTTTTCTTCTGTTAATTCTGATGTGCAATGTGGGCATCTTGTTGCATTTATGTTTATTTCTGTAAAACAATATGGACATTTTTTTGTTGTTGGTGCTGGAGTTGGAATTGTGTCTCTGTCTGCTTTTCTTTTTCCGAATTTTCCTTTTTTCTTTAATTTTTCAATTTCTTCCTTTTTTATCTTTTCTAATTTTTTGTTTAGTTTGTTTATGTATCTAATAAATAGAAATATTGAAAAAGCTATTATCAAAAAATTTACAACAGCTGTTATAAATTCTCCATATTTTATTGAGCTTTGCCCTATTGTTAATGTCAATTCTGAAAAGTCTACTTTACCAGTAAATGTTGCAATTAGGGGCATTATTATATCATTTACAAGTGAGTTTACAATTTTTTGAAAAGCTCCTCCTATAATAACACCAACTGCTAAGTCTATTATATTTCCTTTCATTGCAAATTCTTTAAATTCTTTAAACATATTTATCAAATCCTTTCTTTTAAAATACTTCTGATAACTACTTCTAATTTTCTAATATTAATATAATACTCGAAAAGTCGAATTTTGTCAACTAAAAAGAACAAGCTCGTAGCTTGTTCCCACATATGATTATACATTATTCACTATTCATTAAGAACACTTACTCCCCTAATCCAAAGCTTACTCCTAATGCATTGTTTATTTCATTTATTACTGAATTATCATCTATATGCCCTATTTTTTCTTTTAATCTGCTTTTGTCTATTGTTCTTATTTGTTCTGTCAAAATTATTGAGTCTGATTTTAGCCCAAATTCTTCTGATGATAGCTCTATATGCGTTGGCAGTTTGCTTTTGTTTTGTTGTGAAGTTATTGCTGATACAATAACTGTTGGGCTGTATCTATTACCAGTATTGTTTTGTATTACTAATACTGGCCTAATTCCTCCTTGCTCTGAACCTACTACTGGGCTTAAGTCTGCATAAAACATATCTCCTCTTTTTATTACCATTTTCTTCACTCCTGCTATTTATAGATTTGTTTTATATTTTAAATATAGGTAATAGAGATTTTATTTTGCTATATGCTAGATATTCTCTTTAAAGGCTTCTATCGAAAATGCTAGTATTTCTTCTTTGGGTAGTTTATTAATTTCTATCTCATTATATAATATGTAAATTTGGATGTTTTGTGTTATATCGTTTATTTCCATTTTTTCGATTTTTCCTTGTTGTTTGTTAATATATAGCTTTTTGCTTGCAATGTATTTGTTTGGTTTTTTTACATTTACTTCTAATATTATTGTTCCATTTTCTTCTGTGCATTTTGCATCTTCATCTTGTTGATAGTTTTCAATAAAGGATGTTAGGCTTAGTTCGTTACTTCCTATATATTTGTAATTTTTATATATTTTGTTTAAATTTAGTTTTGTATTTTCTACCCTTAAATTTGTTCCATCATATATAAATTGTATTCCTGCAATATTGAATGGCTCTAGTATTTCCTGTTTATAAACATTATCGTTTTTGTTGTATTGCTGTTTGGCAATATAAATATTTTCATTTTTGTTGCTTTTTATTGTGATTTTTGCTACTGCTTGGTAGGATTCTATATTTAAAATATATTGTTTGATTTCATCAGCTGATTTATTACTTATATTATTTCCTTTTTTAGAAATTTTATAATTGTTTTTTATTAAAAATATAATTAAAATTAATAGAATAATTGCAAAGATGATAATTATTATTTTTTTATTTTTCATTTTGTTTCCTTCCTTTCTCTATTTTGGAATGAATAAGCATTGCTTAACTCTAAAAATATTGTTCATTTCTATTCTTTATAATTTATATTTAAAATGGCAAAAAAATATGCAGACCCTTTGTCTGCATTATTTATTTTTATTGTTCGTCATCTGACATATCTTTGATTAATTCAAGTTGTGATATAAGTAATGATTCCATCTTTGCCTTATACACACTAAATTGTTTTTTTAGTTCATCTATTTCTTTTTCTTTTAATACTATTTGTGTATTTATTTCGTCTAATTTTGTTTTTGCTTGATATTCAGCATCTTTAATTATTTGCTCTGCTTGTTGCTTTGCTACTGCTTGTATCTCGTCTGCTGTTCTTTGTGCTATTATAAGTGTGTTTTGAAGAGTTGATTCTATGTTTTTATATTGTCCTACGTCATTATGTAATTCTTCTGTATTGTCTTTTAATTCTTTATTTTCTTTGTATAGTCTTTCATAGTCTGTTGTTAGTTCATCTAGAAATTCATCTACTTCGTCTACATTATAACCATTTACCATTTGTTTTGAAAATTTTTTGTTTTCTATGTCTAAGGGTGTTATCATAATTTAAGTCCTCCTATTTTTTATTTTAACCAAGATACTGATAATTTATTTTTTAGTTCTTCTCTTGCTAAATCACTTTCTATATCATAGTTTGTTGGTGCAACTAAAAATATTGAATTTGATATTTTTTGAATATGACCATTTAATGCGTGTACTGCACCACTTAAAAAGTCTATAATTCTTCTTGCAACATCTTTATTTACATATTCCAAGTTTATTATTATAGATTTCTTGTCCTTCAAATAATTACATATTTCTTCTGATTGCTCGAAAGATGTAGGTTGTGTTATAACCATCTTTACTGACTGTACTTGTGGCATACTTGTTATTTTGCTTTTTCTGTTTCCAAATATACCTCTTTCTTCTACTTCTTCTTCTTTTTCTTTTTCATCCTCTAATTCATATATATCTTCATTTTCTGTCTCTTGCTCACTATCATTTGCTAATCCTAACGCATCTAGGAACTTATTTACAAGTGCTACTGCCATTTTTTTACCCTCCCTATACATTTTTTGATAACATACAATAGTATATTATACGTTATTTCATAATTTGTCAATAGTTTTTCTTAATGTTTTATAAATGTAATAATTTTGTAACATTTAAATTTTACTTTTTTGGTTTTTTATGGTATACTTATTATGTTGGAGGTATCAAATATGATTAAATTGGTTGCCAGCGACTTAGATGGAACTATTATTGATAATAATAATTCAATTTATGAGAATAATTTTAAAGCTATTAAAGATTTGAATAATCATAAAATGAATTTTGTAATATGTACTGGGAAAACTTATCCTGTTACCAAGGATGTTTGTTCTAAAATTGGTGCTTCTTATGGTATCTTTGGTAATGGTAGCCAAATTATTGAGCTTAAAACTGGAAAAGAAATTTATAGCAATTTATTGTCAAAGTCAGATGCTTTGACCTGTATTGACATCGCCAAAAAGCACAATTTGCATGTTCATCTTTATACAGATAATAGCATTATCTCTGAAGAACTTCTTTATTTAGATCTAAGAAATTACAAGTTACAAAGGTCTTCAAAAAATAAAGATTCTATGGATTTTAAAATTGTAGATGATATAAAAGAATATTTGCTATCTCATAATGTAAAAGTGTGCCAATTAGTAATTTCTAGTACATCTTCTACTAAAGACATTAAAGCTGAAATTTTAAGTGTTCTGGATGTAAATACTACTACCATTCAAAAATTTGGAACTTATAAGGACTCTATTATAGATAAAGAATATGAGTATCTTGATGTATTGCCAAAAAACGTAAATAAAGATACTGCTTTACAATTTCTAGGAAATTATCTAAATATCAATCCTGATGAAATGCTTACAATTGGTGATAATTTAAATGATTTTGATATGATTAAAAATGCTGGTATTGGAGTTGCTGTTGCAAATGCATATGATGAATTAAAACAAGTTGCAAATTACACAACAACAAATCCAGTAGAAAAAGGTGGATTTGCAGAAGCAGTTTATAAGTTTGTAAAATTTTAAATATACCAAATATGGCGAGGATTATAAATTCCTCGCCATATTTTATGCTCCATATCTTAAAATTTTATATTCTATTTTAATGTATTATAAATCCTACCATTAAGGATATTAATAAAAATATTTAAGTATAATAGGATTTTTTACTTCTCTATTATTTTTTTCGTTTGATTTTTAATCACATTTAATTCCTTGTTTTTTTGAATAGCTATTATATTCGTATACCTTTTTCAATAGTATTAGACAAAATTCTATGAACTTTTAGATTAGCAATTAATTCCCATTTTATGTGCCAATTTTCTTGCTTGTTTTGTCATTCTTTTTCTGTTTAACATACCTTCTTCATACATCATATATGCAGCTGCTGTTATTGCTGAGCCTATTATAATTCCCTTTATGAATCTCATAAACACACCCTCCATATTAATAAAATTTCTAAAGTCGTTCAAGTTCCGACCCTACAACTATTTTTTATTATTTGTGTATTTTTGTTTTTTATACTCCTTTATTATTGAATAAATTTCATATATTGCAATGCCTGCTAAAAATATGCCAAAATACCTTTTTAGACTTTTTACCTCCATTTTTGCAGAGATATTTGCTCCTATTATTGCACCAACTACTCCACTTATTGCAAGTGTTATACCTATTTTCCATTCTATTAGTTTGGATTTTATTGATACTATTATTGCAGATATTGAGGTAGGTATAAAAAATACTAAATTTGTTGCTTGTGCCGTATGTTGTTCTACTCCTAAAAAAATAGAAAGAACCAAAATTAATATTGTTCCTCCTCCCATCCCTGTTCCACTAACAGTTCCCGATATTAAACCTGTTACAATTTCCCACATATTTTATCCTTTCACGCAATTATCATTTTTACCGATGTATAAATTAAAAATACTATAAACAATATTCTTAATGTTTTTGTTGATATCTTTTTTAGTAATTTTGCTCCAATTATTCCTCCTATTATTCCTCCTATTGCACACTTTATTCCTAAATTCCAATCCACATAATCATTTTTGTAATAAAAAACTCCACTTGCAACTACCATTGGTAGTATTGCAAATACTGAGGTTGCTCTTGCTTTGCTATCTTCAATTTTAAATAAGTGTATTAATGCTGGAACCACTATCATTCCTCCTCCTGCTGCAAATAAGCCACTAATCGTACCCGCAATTAACCCAACTAGTATTTTTCTAAACATTATTTCTCCTAATCAATTTTTTATATTCTTATTTTATATTATTGTTGTTTATCTTTGTTTTATACTTCATTATTTAACACTTAGTATTTCAATGTTTTTACTGGTAGGCAACTTTTTATTACGTTTATCGTTATATCGTAGACATATTATGTCATTTTTTTACAAAAAATGATAAAATACTGCATATTACTGTAAGAGAGGAGTTTTTTTATGATTAAATTTAAACTTTCCAATTTATTAGGTGAACATAAAATGACACAAAAAGCTCTAGCAGATATTACTCACATAAGACCTGCTACAGTTTCTAAAATGTATTATGAGGAAATAAAAAGAATAGATATAAAACAGTTAGATAGTCTCTGTAAAGCTTTTGATTGTGAAATTTCTGAACTCTTAGAGTACATTCCAGATGAAAAATAGCCGAAATTTCGGCTATTTTTTATATTGCATTCCATTATTGTCTATACTATAATTTTCCTTATAAATTAACTCAGATACTGGTACAATAGTAAATCCTTTATTTTTTATATTTGTAATTATCATATCTAAACTGTTTGCCGTATTTTCTGTTCCATTATGCATTAATATTATACTTCCATTTTCTAATTTTGGTTCTATCCTTTCCCACATCTGCTCCCCTGTTAATGCCTTGTAGTCTAGTGTATCTATTGACCATTGAATAGTTTCGTGTCCGTTATCTTTTGCGGCTTGCAAAACTGTATCATTATATTCTCCATATGGTCCTCTATATAGAGTACTTGGTTTTCCTGTTATATTTTTTATTAATTCTGAACATTTTTTTATTTGTTCTATGTTTTTGTCATATGAAAGATTATTTATATGTGGATGATTGTATGAATGGTTTGCAATTTCATGTCCAGCCTCGTGTATTTTTCTTGCTGAGTTTTCATATTTTTCTATCCAGTCTCCAACCATAAAAAAAGTCACTTTTACTTTATGTTTATTCAATGTTTCTAAAATTTTATCAATATCATCCGCATTCCATGCACAATTAATTGTTAATGATATTTTCTCTTCTTCTGTTTTTACTGAATATATGGGTAGTTGCTTTTGTGTACTTGCTGTTTCTATTGTATCATTAGGCACTTTTGCAAATAGTGATGTCATTAAAAATAATGCAAATACTGTACAACAGGCTACCGCAAATGCCATTATTTTATCTTTGTTAAAAACTAAAAACATAAACAACCTCCTAAATAAGCTATTTAATTATATGCTTTTTTAGGAGGAATATGTATTATTCTAAGTTTTCAATTATTATTCTACTATTCTTGCTTGGTATTTCCTCTGCCCTGTATGAGCAAATTTTGTATTCGTGCTTTCCATCAAATTTTATTCTTATCGCTTTTGTATAATCTTTATCACTTATTGGGTGTTTTTCTTCTATTATTAAACTAGCCTTTGTTGCTTTTAGTGTTTCAAATGTTGTCATAAATCCTATTCCGCTTCCTCCTGTTAGTTTATGCGTTGTGATTTCCTTTAAACCAAGATTCAATAATGTATTTATTTCGAATTCTATTCCTGTATCATATATACAAACCTCATAACAACCTTTTATCTCTCCAATTTCCACTAAAATATCTTTATATGTGTTTTCGCTACTGTCTATTGCAATTATTGCATCTTTTATATGGTCTCCAAGTAGTGTTTCTAATCTATTTGCTTCTATTATATTCTCAATCATATATGATATGCTACCATAAATTTTTAGGTTTAATTTGATATTGTGTTGTATTGCTTCAGTATTCATATACTCTAAAATATTATTTATTCCGAAAATACCTGTGTTTTCTAGTTTATTCTCATTATTTACTTTTTCTTGTACTTCTTTTGTGTATTCTTTCGATAAGGTTTTTATTTGTTTTGCAAAATCTACAAAGTCTTCTCCGAACTCTATTCTCATTTTTTCTATAACTTCTGGCTTAGACATAATTTTGCTTGAGAAGCCCTCCAATGCTTTTATTCTATTACTATATTTATGATTTATTACTGCTATTGCTTTATTCTCTTCTAATATTTTATTAATTTCATTATCTTTTTCTTTTATCTCATTTTCCAACTCTTCTATTGTTTTTTCTTTTAATTTTTGTTTGTAGTAAGATGTAATTTTACTATTAATCCAGATGAATAAGCAAATTATTTCAATAAGGATTGCTGAAAAAACATATGTATTAAATTTACTCTTTCCAATTGAATTACTAAGTAATGCATATAATAATAGTGCTATCCCTATAAACGCCAAAACAATTATTCCTATATTTTTAATATTTTCCTCATTTTGTAAAAATAGAATTCCATTTTTGAATCTTTTTTTCTTGAAGATACCATGCAGTATTATTGTTTCAATAACTATTGCCCCAATAAAAATTAATATACTATTTACCTGTATTGATGAATTTATTGTTTTTAAAATGATAGCAGACACAAAAACTGAAATAACATATATTAAGTAAGTAATGGCAAATGAAATAAAGGTTATTATTATAGAATATAAAACTTTATTTTTTACAATTTGGGCAATCAAAAATCCATATAAGAAATATATCAAAAATATTATAATAAATAGTGGAATATATTTGTACAATAAAGCACCTATAATTCCTTCAATTATACTAATAATACTGATTATTATTGTTTTCATATAGTTGTTTTCCTTGTAATTAAGTAACTTGATAAACACTATATATGTAAAAAAACTTATACAACTTGTTCTTGCTATTCTGTTTATAAACTCTAATATTTCCATATATTACCTCATAATATGATATTATATATAAAAATAATAAAATAGTCAAACTATATTTTTTAATATAGTTTGACTGTTAATATTATATTTCTATTTTAGAATCCTCCCCAGTATCCAAGTACATCCATAAGCCACTTCCACATATTTCCCACCTCCTTCTTTTTATGAATTTGGTAATTTGTTTTTAAAATTTTGTACATAAAAAAAATACCACCTAAGATTAAAATCTTAAGTGGATATATGGCGGAAAAAATATGCAAATATATGCAAACTATAACTATTTGTTTTGTTTTTTTACCTTTACAGAAGCTTTTTTATTTTTTCTGCATAGTAATACACAAATTCTGTAGGTGTTGGTACACCTGTTTCATGATTTATTCTTGCTTTGTAGTGTGCCATTAAATCTTCTATTGCCGATATTCTCCATGCATAATTTATTGCTGTTTGCATTGCTCTACTTATACTACTGTTAGCAACTTTATATTTATTTGAAACATAGTAAAATACTGAGCTATTATCTTTGTTTTCATTATTTATTAAATAAAAGATTGCATCAAAAAGATATTTTCTTCCTTTTAAGTGATTTGATATTCCAATTAAATCTAATTCAGCATTTACTTTGTCTTTTATTCTATTTTCATTTTCTATTGGAGTCTCTACTGTTTCTTGCATTTTTTGTGAGTTAGTTTTGATATTATATAATGTTTCCCTTAGAGAGGTCATTGATTTTATTACCATTTCTGGGCTATAATCACTTTGCTTTTTATAGAATATAAAATCTGCACCTAGTTTTCGAATATGATTGTATATAATAGAAGAGGATACGTTTGTTGTAACAACTATTAGAGGTTTAAGGTCTAGTTCTACCATTTGTAAGTCCTCTAAAAACTTCATTCCCGAACCTTCGCCTTTATGAAGTTCTAAATCTAGTATTATTCCCTCTGGCATATATGTTTTTGTGTATTCTATTCCTTCATAACTTGAGCTTGTTGTTTTTACAAGTTTTACATCATCTTCGTTCCTTAAATATTCTTTAAAACTATTTACTTCAAAATTGTCATCTTCAATTAATATTATAGACATGGGTTTTTCAACATCATTCACGGTTAAATTTACCTCCTTAGTAAAACTTTAGTTTGGTAATTAAACTATGTATTTACTATAGCACATTTTTTGTCTAATTTCTACATTTTTTGCATTCTTTGTCTGCAATTACTTCTACGCGCAAAAAAAAGACGGTTAAAATACCGTCTTCTACTTTAAAGTATTATGCAAATTAGTCCTCCACTGCCTTCATTTACTATTCTTTCAAGTGTTTCCTGTAATTTTCCTTGTGCATCTTCTGGCATTCTGTATAGCTTATTCTGTAGTCCTTCATTTACTAATTCATGCAAATTCTTTCCAAATATATTTGATTCCCATATTTTTATTGGATCACTTTCAAATTCTGATAGTAAGTAATTTACCAATTCTTCTGATTGTTTTTCGCTTCCAACTATTGGAGATACTTCTGTTTCTATATCTGCTCTTATCATATGTGTCGTAAGTAACAAACAGAAACGATTTTTTATGTAAGCAGGTATTTCTAGTCCTATTTTAAGATAAATATGTAATTTTATTGTCTTATATCTTTTAGAATTATCTCTTCCATATTTTTCAATTTCTATTCTTTCAATCATACTATCAATTATTTCTTCTGGAAGCTCATCTTCAAAATCTACTGTTTTTTTAAAATATTTTTTCAATTGTTTAATTTTTTGGTCAATATTTAATTCAGCTTCACTTTCAGACAATAGCTCCTCTAATCTATTTTGTAAACCATTAATTGTTTCAATATATTCACTATTCATTTCCTCAAATTCTTTTTCATCTATTTTTTCTAGAGTGAATAATTTAATTAAATTCTTTTTTTCTTTTCTCGCATTATCAATTTGTCTTTCCAATTCTTTAACTTCTGAATCATCTTTTTTTTCATTCATATATTTTTTGCACATCTCGACTAATTCTTCAACATACATATCCTTGTCTTTGAAAAGTGTAACAAATAAATTTTTAAGTATATAATCAAGTTCGTGAGTATAAACTGTAGTATTATTTTTACACCCGTTTAATCCATTTTTCTTATATTGTGAACATTGCCATGCTTCTTTTTTTCCTACTGCTGTTCTCCAAAACGCTTGACCATCGTTTTTACAAAATAATTTACCTGAATATTTATATTTTGTATTATAACTTGTTTCTTTATTCTTTACTTTATCCCCTCTACTTTTATATAATTGATTGCATCTTTCCCATAGTTCTTCATCTACTATCGCAGGAACATATCCATTTTGGTCTTTATAATAAGTCCATTCATCTTCTGTAAAGTATTTTCTTTGTTTACTTATAAAATCAATAGTGGTTGTTTTTCCTCCAACATAATACCCTTTATATTTAGGATTTGTAATTATACTTTTTATAGTAGAAAATGCAAACTCTTTTCCAGACTTTGTATAAAAACCTTCTTTTCCTAAAGCGTGTCCAATATTTCTAATACCAATATCATTATTACTATATAACTCAAATATTCTTTTAACAATTTTTGCCTCTTCTGGAACTATAACCAATTTACCATTGTCTTTCTTATAACCCCATATCTTGTTATTCCCTAAAACAACGCCTTTTTTTACCGATTTTTCAAATCCAAATTTTACTCTTTCAGAAATTTTCCTACTTTCATCTTGGGCAAGTGATGCCATTATTGTTAGTCTTAACTCACCTTCCGATGACAGAGTATTTACATTATCTAATTCAAAAAAGACTCCAACCCCTACTCTTAATAGTTCTCTTGTTGTAACAAGTGTATCTACTGTATTTCTCGCAAATCTACATATATCCTTTGTTAGTATCAAATCAAATTTATCTTCTGCTGCGTCCTCTGTCATTCTATTAAAGTCATCTCTTTTATTGATAGATGTTCCAGTTATCCCTTCATCCATATATCCATCAACAAAAGTCCATAAAGGAACACTTTTTATTTTTTCTTCATAATGTGCTATCTGGTTTTTGTACGAATGTATTTGCTCATCCTTATCTGTTGAAACTCTTGCATAGTATGTAACCCTTAATGGTAAATCATAAATGCTCTTTCCCATTGATAATTGTCTTCTAATTTCAAAAATATCCATTTTTCATGCCTCCATCAAAATATGTATATAAAAATTTTTTTATGTATTTGCCACAAAAGTCAAGTTAAACAGAAAAATTTTATTGAATATTTTTTATAATTAATTGCCCTGTTTTTTCGCTTAATAGTCCATCTTTTATAGCTTTTTTTATTAAATATTTTGATAGATCTTTCTTAATACTTTTTTCAAAACTTTCACTTTGCTTAGTAAACTCATCGCTTTTAATAGAATTCATAATAGACTATACCTCCCTAATTAGTTAAGTATATTAATCTAGGGACAGGATTATTCGCATTTTTTTCCTTCTACTAATTTTCTTTTATCATTTTTGTTGAATATATAGTTATTACTAAAGATAGTACAAACATTACTATTATAAATATTCCAATACTTCCGAATGGTATTAATAATTTATTCAATACTAAAATATTTTCCATATGCTTTATTATTTTATATATTATTGGTATTGATAAAATT
>USJO01000018.1 GCA_900555075.1 uncultured Clostridium sp. | reverse complement strand
AGACAAAAATGATAAATAACTATAAGAAATAAATTAAATTAATAAAGGAGAAAAATAAGAATGAAAGAAAACAAAGGTATAACATTAATAGCATTGATAATAACAATAGTAGTAATGCTAATATTGGTAGCAGTAAGTGTGAACATAATAATAAATAGCAACATAATAGGACAAGCAGAAAAAGCAGCAGAAGGATATAAAACAGCATATGAGCAAGAATCAAATATAGGACAGGTAACAATAGGAGGAAAAACATATAATTCAATAGAAGATTATTTAGCAGAACAAGGTCCAAAAGAACATAATTTTCAATATACAGATAATAGTTTAGCAGAATTAAAGTGTGAATGTGAAGAATGTAAGAAGGCAAATTCAACAGGAAGGATTTATAAAATAGGGCAACAAATAAAACTAACAGATAGCGAAACATTATTAACAGATACAAGTGCAGCAACAGGAACAGAGTGGGTAGTATTTGGAAGAGAAGATAGTAATAAAGATGAAAAATATGAGACATTATTAATAACAACCTTAGCCCCATCAACAGAGAAATTAACACTAGGAGAAGTACTAGTAAGTAGTGAGGCATGGAGTTGATAGAGGCTAAAATATTACAATTATAATGTTGAAATTTTACATACGAAATAGTTCCAATTCAAGTATTTTTATGGTATAATCATTAAATGAGTAATTTTTAGAGGAGACATTATGAAAGATATAGTAAAGATATTACCTAATTTTAAAAAGTTCAATGATTATATTTCGAATGTAAAAAACAAAACAAATCCAATTATGCTTTCAGGATTAACAGATAGTGGAAAAGTGCATTTTGCTTATTCCACTTATTTCTATGCAGAAAAACCTATATGTATAATTACATATAACGAACTACAAGCAAAGAAGATTATTAAGAATTTAGAATATTTCACAGATGAAATTAATTATTTCCCCAAAAAGGAAATTATGGCTTATGATTATTTGGCCGAAAGTAAAGATATAACATATAACAGAATTGCCTGCCTAAACGATATATATACCCAAAAAGCAAAAATAATTGTAACTACAATTGAAGCTGTAAGTCAAAAAATTATTCCAGAAGAAGTATTGTACAAAAATATATTAGAGTTTAAAATTGGAGATACAATTAATTTAGATAAAACCAAACAAACACTTATGGCTCTTGGCTATGAAAGACAAGAAGTAGTAGAAAACAAATCTGAATTTAGTGTAAGAGGTGGAATTATTGATATTGCTGTGTCTGAAAAAGATGGCATTCGTATTGAGTTATGGGGAGATGAAATAGATACTATAAGAACCTTTGATATAAACACACAAAGGTCAAAAGGCAAAAAAGAGAAAGTAAAAATTTATCCTGCACATGAATTTATATTAGATAAATCATTAGAGGATGTTGTAAAAGAAATAGAAGAGGAAAAAGATAAGGAAGAAATTTTATCAGGAAATTATGCTACAAAAATAGATAAATATTGGAATAGTTTTTATGAAAATCCAAATAATACATTTATAGATTACATCAAAGATAATTATATTATATTCTTAGATGAAGTAAGTAAACTAAAAGCAAGAATAGTGAACGTAAAAAAAGATACTCAGAATTTAATACAAAATTTAATAGAAAAGAAAAGATATGTACCCCAATTATTAGAAAAGATAGAAGATTATATAGAATTTCTAGATAAAATAAAAAATACTCAAACTATATACCTAGAGAACAAAGATATAGGTTTTGTAGATAAACAAAGTATGCATGCGAAAAGAAACGGATATAGCTTTAGCTATAGGGAGGTTAACTTTTTTCGTAGTTCAATGGATTTACTGTTTAAGGAGGTACAAGAAGGACTTGGATATGGAACAACAATAGCAATACTTTGTGGAACCCAAAGTAATATAAAAAGAACAAAGGAATTGCTAGCCGAAAAGATAAACAATCCTAGACAATTAGAAAAACTAATAATAACAGAAGGCTCTCTTACAGAGGGCTTTGAGTGCTATGACTTTAATTTACTAGTAATATCAATAGAAGAACTATTTAATACTCCGAAAAAAAGAAAAAGGATACCAAACCAGTTTAAAACAGGGGAAACAATAATCTTTTCGGATTTAAAAGTAGGAGACTATATAGTTCATAGAACCAATGGAGTAGGACAATTTATAGGAATAAACACAATAGAAGCAGCAGGAGTTACAAAAGACTATATCAAAATCAAATACCAAGATGATGGAATTTTGTATGTTCCAACAAGCAATTTAGATAATGTGAAAAAGTATATAGGCTCAGGAGACGGAGTACCAAAACTTAATAAGCTAGGTAGCAAAGATTGGGCAAAAACAAAAGCAAGAGTAAAATCAAACCTACAAGAGATTGCAAAAGATTTAATAGAATTATATGCAAAAAGAGAAAAATCAAAAGGCTTTATGTTTTCA
The DNA here is from genome assembly GCA_900555075.1 of uncultured Clostridium sp. Classification (GTDB taxonomy): domain Bacteria; phylum Bacillota; class Clostridia; order TANB77; family CAG-508; genus UMGS1781. The sequence continues at coordinate 19,896 of USJO01000018.1, read as the reverse complement.
AAAGATACAGAATGGCAAAAGGAATTTGAAGAAAAATTCCCATATATTGAAACTAATGATCAATTAAGAAGTATAGAAGAAATGAAAAAAGATATGGAAAGCGAAAGACCTATGGATAGATTACTCTGTGGAGATGTAGGGTATGGAAAAACAGAAATAGCTCTAAGAGGAGCCTTTAAAGCATGCATGGATCAAAAGCAAGTAGCATATCTAGCACCAACAACTATTTTGGCGAGTCAACAGTATGATACCTTTAAAGAAAGAATGAAGGACTATCCAATAAGAATAGAATTATTAAATAGATTTGTTCCAACGTCAAAACAAAAAGAAATAATAAAAGGGTTACAACTCGGAGAAGTTGATATAGTTATTGGAACACATAAATTATTAAATGACCAAATTCAATATAAAAACTTAGGATTACTAATAATAGATGAAGAACATCGATTTGGAGTAAAGCACAAAGAAAAAATTAAAAAACTAAAAACAAATATAGATGTATTAACAATGACAGCAACACCAATTCCAAGAACACTTCATATGTCAATAGTTGGAATACGTGATATGTCTTGTCTTTACGAACCACCACAAAATAGACGCCCAGTTCAAACTTATGTATTGGAATATGATAAAGAGGTTGTAAGAGAAGCAATAGCAAAAGAACTAGAACGAGAAGGTCAAGTTTTCTACCTTTATAATAATGTAGAAAACATAGATGAAAAAGCAAACGAAGTATCAAAACTTGTACCAGAAGCAAAAATTGCCTTTGCACACGGGCAAATGACAGGACGCGAAATAGAAGACATAATGGAAAAATTCGTAAATAAGGAAATAGATGTACTAGTATGTACTACAATTTTAGAATCTGGAATAGATATACCAAATGCAAACACCATAATAGTTGAAAATGCAGATAGATTAGGACTAGCACAGCTTTATCAAATACGTGGAAGAGTGGGCAGAAGCGACAGACAAGCATATGCATATATAACCTACAAACGAGACAAAATTATTACAGAGGTTGCAGAAAAAAGACTAAAAGCAATAAAAGAATTTACAGAATTTGGCTCAGGCTTCAAAATAGCAATGAGAGACCTAGAAATAAGAGGGGCTGGAAGTCTACTAGGAGAAATTCAACACGGACATATGGATGAAGTAGGTTACGATACATATTGCAAAATATTAGATGAAGTAATAAAAGAACAAAAAGGAATAAAAGTTGCTGAAGAACCAGAAATTACAATAGATATAAATATATCAAGCTTTATACCTGATTCTTATATTGAAAGCACAGACCAAAAAATGGAAAACTATAGAAACATTGCTTTATGTAGAACAGAAGAAGATTTCAAAAACATAGAGGAGAACTTAATTGATAGATTTGGAAAAATGCCTGAAGAGGTTATAAATTTAATAAGTATTGCAAAATTAAAAGAAATGTGTAAAAATAGTGGTATAATAAAAGTTATTCAGAAGCAAAATAATATAATATTATACTTCGAGCCAGAAAGACTTACTTTAGATGTAACAGGACTAGTACATAAATATAATGAAAAAATAAAATTCTCAACAGGAGTTACTCCATATATAACATATAAAGTTCAAGACCCAAAGAATTTAATCCCAGAAATAGAAGAACTATTAGGAAATAAAAAATCAATTTTTTGAAAGGACTGATTTAATGCTAATAACTAGTAAAGACAATGAAACTATAAAACACATACGTAAATTAAAGGAAAAAAAATATAGAGATGAGTATGGCGAATATATAGTAGAAGGTATAAAATTAATAAACGAAGCAATAAAAGAAAAAGCTGATGTTAAGACCATAATAGTATGTGATAATTGCGATAAAGAAGCTATAAACCAAAATTCAATGTATGAAGTTGCAAAGCAAAACTGCATATATGTAGATGAAAAAGTGTTTAATACAATTACAGAGGTAAAAAACCCACAAGGGATATTAGCAGTAATAGGCAAGGAAAGCAAAGAAAAAGAGATAAATTATAAAGAAGATATAATAGTTATTTTAGACGATATACAAGATCCAGGAAACTTAGGAACAATACTAAGAACAGTAGATAGTGTAGGATTAAGCCAAATAATAGTATCAAAAAAAAGTGGAGATATATACAACTCAAAGGTAGTACGTTCTACAATGGGCGCAATATTTAGATTAAATGTAATAGAAAGTGAAAACTTAAATAGCACAATAAAGGAAATAAAAAAACGTAAATTCAATATAATCTCAACATCACTAAATACAGACAAAAGCTTATATGACATAACTCTAAATAAAAGTGTTATAGTAATAGGAAATGAAGCAAATGGAGTATCAAAAGAAATACAAGACTTATCAGATATAAAAATAAAAATTCCAATGCTTGGCAAAACAGAAAGCCTAAATGCTTCAGTAGCAACAGGTGTGGTACTATATGAATATGTAAGACAAAAGCTAAAGGTTTAGTAAAGAATATATAGAAAAAGGTGAATATATGAAAGAAAATATAAAAATAAAAGAACTATTTATTCAATTTTTTAAATTTGGAATAGTGGGAGCAATAAACACAATATTATCATATGTAATAACAAATGGATGCTATTACCTATTAAGTTTAAATGAGCAGTTTAGTAATATAATAGCTTTTGTAATTACAGTATTTATCTCATTTATGTTAAATGGAAAATTTGTATTTAATAACAAACAAAATGAAAGAAGTTTTTGGAAATCACTTTTCAAAGTATATGCAGCATATTCAATTACAGGACTATTTTTAACTGCAATTTTATTATATGTAGAAGAAAGAATTTTTGGAATACCACATTACATAGCTACATTAATGAACTTAGTAATTACTGTACCAACTAATTTTATCTTAAATAAATTTTGGGCATATAAAGAAAAAGAATAATTTTCACAATTTTTACCAAAAGTATTGACAAAACTAGACTGCACGCAGTATAATAAATATTGCGTGTAGATTTGCGTTGAAGCGAAATGTGGCTACACTGTTACAGTGGAGGGAACTTTCGTGGAGTATGTCTTGGCTAAGACCTAGGCGGATAAGTTAGAAAAAAAGCACTTGTCCTAGACTAAACTAGGATAAAAAAATGGAAAATAATGATACACCAGGGTGCGTTAATAACTTTCCTCATCAACAAAAACAAACATACGCAAGATTTTTAAAGGAGGGAATTTAACATGGCAAATGGAGCAGAAAAAGCTGAAAAGAAGGAAAAGGTTCAAAAGGAAACTAAGAAACCGGTAGCAAAAAAAGCAACAGCTAAAAAAACAACTGCAAAAACTGAAAAAGCTACAAAAGGGGCAAAAAAGGTGATGACTACAAGTGAAAAAATTAGAATAAGATTAAAGGCTTATGATCACGTTCTTATAGACCAGTCTGCTGAAAAGATAGTAGATACTGCTAAAAGAACAGGAGCAAAAGTATCAGGTCCTATTCCACTACCAACTAAAAAGGAAGTAGTTACAATAATTCGTTCACCACACAAACACAAAGATTCAAGAGAACAGTTCGAAATGAGAACGCATAAAAGAGTTATCGATATATTATATCCAACTCAAGCTACAGTTGATAATCTAATGAAATTAGAATTACCAGCAGGTGTTGATATCGAAATAAAACTTTAATTTTAATAGGTTAAAATATAACCAAGCTAGCAAAATGTTAGCCAATAGTTAGGAGGATTTATAATGAAAAAAGCAATTTTAGGAAAGAAAATAGGAATGACTCAAATATTTGATGAAAAAGGAGTCGCAATTCCAGTTACAGTAATTGAAGCAGGTCCATGTACAGTAGTACAAGTAAAGACAAAAGACGCTGATGGATACGAAGCAATTCAATTAGGTTTTGGAGAAGTTAAAGAAAAGAAACTTATAAAACCTATGAATGGACATTTCACAAAAGCAAATGTAACTCCAAAGAAACATTTAAGTGAATTTAGATTAGACGAAATTTCTTATAATGTTGGAGATGAAATAAAAGCTGATATATTCTCAGTAGGAGAAACAGTAGATGTTACAGGAACATCAAAAGGTAAAGGATTCCAAGGTGTTATTAAACGTCACGGACAATCAAGAGGACCTATGGGACATGGCTCAATGTACCACAGAAGACCAGGTTCAATGGGATCAACATCAACACCAGGTAGAGTTTATAAAGGAAAAAACTTACCAGGACATATGGGTTATGAAACAGTTACAGTTCAAAATCTAGAAATAGTAAAAGTTGATTTAGACAAAAATGTAATATTAATAAAAGGTAGTGTTCCAGGAAACAAAGGTGCTATCCTAAAAATAAAAGACTCAGTAAAGAGTGCAAAATAGTAAGAAGGGAGAGAAAACGAAATGCCTAAAATAGATGTATACAATATAGAAGGTAAAAAAGTAAGCGATATAGAACTAGATAAAAACGTATTTGGGATTAAACCAAATGAGAAGATTGTTCATATTGCTTTAGTGAATTATATGGCAAATCAAAGACAAGGAACAGCCAGCACAAAAACAAGAGCAGAAGTTGCTGGTGGAGGAAAAAAGCCATGGAGACAAAAAGGAACAGGTAGAGCAAGACAAGGAAGTATAAGAGCACCACAATGGATTAAGGGTGGTATAGCTTTAGGACCAAAACCACGTGATTATAGCTACAAAATAAACAAAAAAGAGAGACAATTAGCTATAAAATCAGTATTAAGTTCTAAAGTTTTAGAAAACAACTTAGTAGTTGTAGATAAATTAGATTTAAAAGAAGTTAAAACTAAAAATATGGTAAAAGCATTAGAAAATTTAAAAGCAGAAGGAAAAACTTTAATAGTATTACCAGAAAAGAACCTTAATGTTCAAGCTTCAGTAAGAAACATTGAAGGAGTTAAAACAACATTAACAAATACAATAAATGTTTATGATTTATTAAAATACAATAAATTAATATTAACAGTAGAGGCAGTTAAAAACTTAGAGGAGGTGTATGCTTAAATGAAACCAGAAGAAATAATAATAAAGCCTATAATAACAGAAAAAAGTAATCAAGGTTTAGAAGAAGGAAAGTATACATTCTGTGTTGCAAAAAAAGCAACAAAAGTTCAAATAGCAAAAGCTGTAGAAACTATATTTAATGTTAAAGTATTAAATGTAAACACAATGATGTGTAAAGGAAAAGAAAAAAGAGTCGGAGCAAATACAGGTAAAAGACCAGATTGGAAAAAAGCAATTGTAACAATTGATACAAACCCAGCTGAAGTAACATACCTAAGCAAGGGTGGAAAAGAAGTTAAATTAGACAAAAAATACAAAGACTCAATTGACGAATTTATGGGTGCATAAATCACCTAGAAATTATCCAGAGTAAACTGGGATAAAAAATAAATATCTGCTATGTGGAGCAGGAAAAATTCCACAAATAAAAGGAAGTAAGAGAATTTAGCAAAAACGAGTAGTATTAGGAAAGTGAAAAAAAGCACAGACTATACAAAAGTATGTCGAGCATTTTTTCTTGAGGCTTGACAACGTAATACGAAGTTTTTCATAAATTCGGGAAAGGAAAAGAAAATGGGAATAAAAAAATATAGACCATATACACCATCAAGAAGAAATATGACAACATTGACAAACAACGAAATAACAAAACAAACACCTGAGAAATCTTTATTATCAAAGAAAAAGAAAAATGCAGGTAGAAATTCTTATGGTAGAATAACAGTTAGACACCAAGGTGGTGGAAATAGACAAAAGTATAGAATAATCGATTTTAAGAGAAAAAAAGATAATATGGAGGCAACAGTTATCGGAATTGAATACGATCCAAATCGTACAAGTAACATAGCTTTAATCCAATATGAAGATGGAGAAAAAGCATATATATTAGCTCCAGTTGGTTTAAAAGATGGAGACAAAGTTGTATCTGGTGAAAACGTGGATATAAAATCAGGAAACTGCTTACCAATCGAAAACATACCAGTTGGTACTTTAATTCACAATATAGAATTGAACCCAGGTCAAGGTGGAAAAATGGTAAAAGCTGCAGGTGGAGAAGCTCAACTTATGGCTAAAGAAGGAGAATATGCACATATAAGATTACCATCAGGAGAAATGAGATTAGTAAGAGCAAAATGTAGAGCAACAATAGGAACAATTGGTAATGCAGACTATGCTAATATTAACTTAGGAAAAGCCGGAAGAAAGAGACATATGGGCATAAGGCCAACAGTTAGAGGTTCTGTTATGAACCCAGTAGATCACCCACATGGTGGTGGTGAAGGTAGAGCACCAGTAGGACATAGTGGACCACTTACTCCTTGGGGCAAACCAGCATTAGGATACAAGACAAGAAAGAAAAACAACAGAACAGACAAATATATAGTAAAGAGAAGAAAATAAGGAAAGTATTTTGTCCAGAATGCTTGAATTCTGGCTCTTAGAGGAAACTTTTCTTGTTATTGAGGTCAATACCAAGGAGAAGGTTCCTACATAATAATAGAAGGAGGAAAATCTAATGTCAAGATCTAGTAAGAAAAAACCATTCATAGAAGAAAGACTATTAAAAAGAATTGAAACTATGAATGAAAGTGGAACAAAGCAAGTTTTAAAAACTTGGTCAAGAGCTTCTACAATATATCCACAAATGGTAGGACATACAATAGCAGTTTATGATGGTAGAAAACATGTTCCAGTATATATATCAGAAGAAATGATAGGACACAAATTAGGAGAATTTGCTCCAACAAGAACATTTAGAGGACATTCAGGAGAAAAGAAAACAGACGTAAAATAGTCTAAATAATATTTATAGGAGGTAACTTAAATGCCAGAAGAAAATAAAGTACTAGAAGCAACAGCTACTTTAAGATTTGCTAGAATATCAGCTAGAAAAGTTAAAATCGTAGCAGACCTTATAAGAGGCAAAAAAGTTGATGAAGCCTTAGCAATTGTAAAATTTACACCAAAGGCATCATCTGAGATAATAGAGAAATTGTTAAAATCTGCAATAGCAAATGCAGAAAACAACCATGGTATGAATAGAGGAAATTTAATTGTTAGCGAAATCTATGCAAACCAAGGACCTACAATGAAAAGAATAAGACCAGCAGCAAAAGGTTCAGCTTCAAGAATTAGAAAAAGAACAAGTCATATAACAATTAAATTAAGAGAAGGTTAAGGAGGGAGATTGAATATGGGACAAAAAATGCATCCACATGGATTAAGAGTTGGTGTTATTAAAGATTGGGATTCAAAGTGGTACGCAGATTCAAAACACTTTAGCGAATATTTAATAGAAGACCACAAAATTCGTGAATATGTAAAGAAAAAATTATTTATTAGCGGTATTTCTAAAATAGAAATAGAAAGAACAGCTAAATTTGTAAAAGTAAATGTTTATACAGCTAAACCAGGTGTAGTTATAGGAAAAGGTGGTAATTTAGCTGAAAGCTTAAAACAAGAACTATCAAAATTGATAGGTAAAGAAGTAAACTTAAATATAGTTGAAGTTAAAGATGTTGATACAAACGCTCAATTAGTAGCAGAAAACATTTGTAATCAACTAGAAAGAAGAATTTCATTTAGAAGAGCAATGAAACAATGTATGCAAAAAGCAATGAAAGCAGGAGCTTTAGGAATTAAAACATCTGTATCTGGAAGATTGGCAGGAGCTGATATGGCAAGAACAGAATTCTACAAAGAAGGAACAATTCCTTTACAAACATTAAGAGCAGATATAGACTATGGCTTCTATGAAGCAGATACAACCTATGGAAAAATAGGTGTAAAAGTTTGGATATATAAAGGAGAAGTTCTTCCTACTAAAAAAATAAAGACAAAAGGAGGAGAAGAATAATGCCAGTAATGCCAAAAAGAACAAAATATAGAAAAATGCAAAAAGGTAGAAATAGAGGAAAAGCAACAAGAGGAAATGTTGTAAATGAAGGTGAATTCGGATTACAAACATTAGAGGCTGGATTAATTACAGCAAATCAAATTGAAGCTGCACGTATTGCTATGACACGTTATATAAAAAGAGGTGGTAAAGTTTGGATTAAAATATTTCCAAACAAACCAATAAGTAAAAAACCTGCTGAAACTCGTATGGGTAAAGGTAAAGGTGCTGTTGAATATTGGGTAGCACCAGTAAAACCAGGAAGAATACTATTTGAAATAGCAGAAGTTTCAGAGGAAGTTGCAAGAGAAGCTCTAAGACTAGCTTCACATAAATTACCAGTAAAAACGAAATTCGTAACAAGAGAAAATAATCAAGGTGGTGATGCCCAATGAAGATAGAAAAAATAAGAGAAATGTCTTCAGAAGACTTAAATAAAGAATTAGGTGAATTAAAAACAGAGTTATTTAAACTAAGATTTAATTTAGCTACAAATGGATTAGATAATCCTATGAAAATAAAAGAAACAAAGAAAGATATAGCTAGAATAAACACAGTATTAAAAGAAAGAGAACTAGCTTAGGTAGAATTTAGAAATTAAATGTTTAAATTCCAAAATCCACTATTAAGAAAGGAGATTAAAAATGGAAGAAAGAAATCTTCGTAAAGTTATGATTGGTACAGTAACATCAAACAAAATGGATAAAACAATAGTTGTATCAGTTAAAACAAGTGTTAAACACAAGTTATATGGTAAAATTGTTAAAAGAACATATAAATTGAAAGCACATGACGAAAATAACGAATGTCAAATTGGAGACAAAGTAAAAGTAATGGAAACTAGACCTCTATCAAAAGATAAGAGATGGAGAGTAGTTGAAATTGTAGAGAAAGCAGTTATAAAGTAGAAAGTTTATTTATTATTTTGAAGAATAGATAGTGAAGAATGAATAATTAATATAAGGAGGAAACCTAGAATGATTCAACAACAATCAAGATTAAAAGTAGCAGATAATACAGGTGCAAAAGAATTAATGTGTATTAGATGTTTAGGCGGTTCACATAGAAAATTTGCAGGTGTTGGAGATGTTATAGTAGCATCAGTAAAAAGTGCTATACCAACAGGTGTTGTAAAAAAAGGTGACGTTGTTAAAGCTGTTATAGTTAGAACAAAAAAACCTATAAAAAGGGCAGACGGTTCTTATGTAAGGTTTGATGAGAATGCAGCTGTTATAATACGTGATGATGGAACTCCAAAAGGAACACGTATATTTGGACCTATAGCTAGAGAATTAAGAGATAAGGATTATATGAAAATATTATCTCTAGCTCCTGAAGTTCTTTAGCCCAAATGAAAATCGGCATCTTGCGTCGTTAAATTTTTTAATAAAATCCTCAACGTGCATTAGCACGCCACCGTTCTTATCAAAAAATTTGCCTAGCAATATACCAATTTTGATTTGTACTATATGAAGATGGAATATATAAAGTTATAAAACTATAAGAAGGAGGGAAAACCTTTATGAAAATAAAAAAAGGTGATACAGTTCAAGTTTTATCAGGTAATGATAAAGGAAAAACTGGAGAAGTTTTAGAAGTAATGCCAAAACAAGAAAAAATAGTTGTTAAAGGCGTAAATGTAAGAAAAAAACACATTAAACCTAGAAAACAAGGCGATGAAGGTGGAATAGTACCAGTAGAAGTTGCAATACATACAAGCAAAGTTAATATTGTATGTTCAAAATGCAATAAGCCAGCAAGAATAGGCTATAAAGTGGAAAAAGATGGAAAAGTTCGTATTTGTAAAAGATGTGGAACAGTTATTAAATAAAGGAGGGAAAAGTAGGTTATGGAAGTGTTAAGAGAACAATATGAAAAAGAAGTTATACCTGCATTAATGAAAAAATTTAATTACAAATCAGTTATGCAAGTTCCAAAACTAGAAAAAATAGTTATAAATATAGGCTTAGGAGATACAAAGGATAATCCTAAAGTACTAGACAACGCAATTGCAGATTTAACAGCTATAACAGGTCAAAAACCAGTTATAACAAAAGCTAAAAAATCAATTGCAGCATTCAAACTAAGAGAAGGTGCAAATATTGGATGCAAAGTTACATTAAGAAAAGATAAAATGTATGATTTTGCATATAAACTATTTAATGTGTCTTTACCAAGAGTTAGAGACTTTAGAGGACTATCTAACAATTCATTTGATGGAAAAGGAAATTATTCTTTAGGTATTAAAGAACAATCAATATTCCCTGAAATTGAATATGAAAAAATCGATAAAATAAGAGGTATGGATATTATATTTGTTACAACAGCTAATTCTGACGAAGAAGCTAAAGAATTGCTTGCTTTATTAGGTATGCCTTTTAGAGCTTAATGAATAATTAATAGTGAAGAAAGAATAATACAAAATTTGCTTGGCAAATTTTGAAAAGGAGGAAAGTAAGAAAATATGGCTAAGAAATCTATGATTGTAAAACAACAAAAAGAACAAAAATACAAAACTAGAGAATATAATAGATGTAAATTATGCGGAAGACCTCACGGATATATTAGAAAATATGGAATTTGCCGTATATGCTTTAGAGAATTAGCACATAAGGGTGAGATACCAGGTATTAAGAAATCTAGCTGGTAAAAATTAATACATTAAAAAAATAAAGAAGGAGGATAAAAAATGGTTACAACAGATCCAATTGCAGATATGTTAACAAGAATTAGAAATGCAAGTCAAGCAAACTTTAAGACAGTTGATATTCCAGCTTCAAATATGAAAAGAGACATTGCAGAAATATTATTGAATGAAGGCTATATAAAGGCTTATGAAGAAATCAAAAATGATAATCAAGGCATTATCAGAGTAAGCCTAAAATATACAGATAAAGGTAAAAGAGTTATATCTGGATTAAAAAGAATAAGTAAACCAGGTTTAAGAATATATGCTTCTAAAGAAGAACTTCCTAAAGTATTAAATGGTTTAGGAATAGCTCTTATATCAACATCAAAAGGAGTTATGACAGATAAAAAAGCACGTGAATTAGGTGTTGGCGGAGAAGTGTTAGCATATATATGGTAAGACGGAGGTTAGAAGGCTGAAGTCTGAGGTCAGCTTTTTAGAAGTTTGGCTTCAAATTTTAGAAAATTAGAAAGGGGATTTTAAAATGTCAAGAATAGGAAATAAACCAATTACAGTTCCAGAAAATGTTGAAGTAAGACTAGAAGGAAATAAGATAACTGTAAAAGGACCTAAGGGAACTCTAGAAAAAGAATTACACCCAAATATAAAAGTAACATTAGAAAACAATGTTATAACAGTTACAAGACCAAATGATGAACCTCAAAATAGAAGTTTACATGGTTTAACAAGAACATTAATAAACAATATGATAGTTGGTGTTGTAAATGAATATACTAGAACATTAGAAATAAATGGTGTAGGTTACAGAGCAGCAAAACAAGGTAATAAATTAGTCCTAACACTTGGATATTCACATCCAGTAGAAATGGTAGAACCAGCAGGAATCAAATACGAAGTTCCAGCTCCAAACCAAATAATTGTAAGAGGTATGGATAAAGAACTTGTTGGAGAAATGGCAGCAGTTATCAGAACTAAGAGACCACCAGAGGTATATAGAGGTAAAGGTATTAAATATGCTGAAGAGCATATTAGACGTAAAGAGGGTAAGACTGGTAAAAAATAAAATTAGAAATTTTAAGCATCGTCTAACTGCGTTAACCTTCACATTAAAAATTCCTCAGCGTATCTATATACGCTTCCGGATTTTTAAGTTCGGTTGCCTTGTTATACTTGCTTCAAATTCCTAATTTGGTCCAAAAAACATATGTTTAATAATTGAAAAAAGGAGGATAAAAGTAATGGTTTCTAAAACTAATAGAAAATTAGAAAGAGAAAGAAGACATAAAAGAGTTCGTACAAAAATAAGTGGAACATCTGAATGCCCAAGATTATGTGTATTTAGAAGTAATGCAAATGTATATGCCCAAATAATTGATGATACTAAAGGCGTAACATTAGTTCAAGCATCTACATTAGATAAAGAAGTTAAAACAAAACATTCAAATAAAGAAGCAGCTAAAGAAGTTGGAACACTAGTTGCAAAAAGAGCTTTAGAAAAAAATATCAAAACTGTAGTTTATGATAGAGGCGGATATATATATCACGGTGTTGTAAAAGAATTAGCAGAAGCTGCAAGAGAAGCAGGTCTAGAATTTTAAAATAGAATTTAGAAAATCAAAATTCAGAAATTCAAATTCTATAAAAAAGAAAGGAGTATTAGTTTTAAATGGAAGAAAAGACAAAGGAATTCAAAGAGAAAGTTGTAGCTATTAATAGAGTTGCAAAAGTTGTTAAAGGTGGTAGAAATTTCAGATTTAGTGCTGTAGTAGTTGTTGGAGACGAAAATGGACACGTAGGCATTGGAAATGGTAAAGCAGCTGAGGTTCCAGATGCAATTAAAAAAGCTATTGAAGATGCTAAGAAAAATTTAATAGAAGTTCCTATCGTTGGAACAACTGTACCACATGAATTTTTAGGTACATTTGGTTCAGCAAGTGTTTTAATTAAACCAGGAGCAGAAGGTACAGGACTTATTGCAGGAGGTAGTGTAAGACCAATACTTGAACTTGCAGGTTATAGAGATATCAAAACAAAAGTTATTGGTACAAATAATCCAAGAAACGTAGGATATGCTACAATGAATGCATTAGAAAATATGTCAACAGTTGAAAACATAGCCAAAAAAAGAGGTAAAAAAGTTGAAGAAATAGTATAAATGCATGCTTTGTAAGAATAAAAGATAAAATACTTATGCAAATTTTGAAGGAGGGAAAATCGATGGAATTAGGAAACATAAAGTCAGCTACAAAAACAGAAACAAGAAAAAGAGTTGGACGTGGAATGGGTTCAGGTCTTGGAAAAACTTCTGGTAGAGGACATAAAGGTCAAAAAGCAAGAACTGGCGGAGGAGTAAGACGTGGATTCGAAGGTGGTCAAACACCATTATATAGAAGATTACCTAAAAGAGGATTTAAAAACATTTTTGCTAAGACATACACAGAAGTAACTTTAACAATGTTAAATAAAGCAACAACTGAAGAAGTTACAGCTGAAAGTTTAATAAAAGATGGAATAATCAGCAAAGTAAATGATGGAATTGTTGTTTTAGGTACAGGAAAACTTGAAAAGAAATTAACAGTTAAAGCAAACAGATTCACAGCATCAGCTTCAAAGGCAATTGAAGCAGCTGGTGGAAAAGTAGAGGTGATTTAATTTGTTTAAAACAATAAAAAATGCCTTAAAAACACCAGAAATTAGAAAAAGAATATTATATACATTACTATTAATAGTAATATTTAGATTTGGATGTCATATTACAGTTCCAGGAGTAGACGGCGTTGCACTAGATATTTTTAGATCAAAAGCAACAAATTCAATTTCCGGACTAATTGACATAATTTCCGGAGGAGCTTTTTCAAAGCTGTCAGTATTCGCAATGACAATTACACCATACATTACTGCTTCAATTGTCATTCAATTACTAGGTATGGTAATTCCTTCTTTAGAGAAATTAATTAAAGAAGGTGGAGAAGAAGGAAAACAAAAAATTAATGCATATACAAAAGTACTTACATTAGTACTTGCATTAGTAGAAGCTATAGGACTTTATTTAACATATAGCAATGCTTATAAAGGATATGGAGTTTTTGTAAATCCAGGATTTGGAACAGGAGCTATATTTGTATTGTCATTAGTGGCAGGAACAGCATTTTTAATGTGGCTTGGAGAACAGATTACAAGTAAGGGTATTGGAAATGGAATATCATTAATAATCTTTATTGGTATTATATCTTCATTACCAACAGCTATTTCAACTCTTTCTAGATTGATTTATACTGCAGGAGTTGGAATTAGTACAACAGGAATAATAACAGCAATTGCTATAATTATAGGAGCGCTATTATTAGTCGCAGGAGTTGTATTTGTACAGGAAGCTGAAAGAAGAATACCAGTACAATATGCTAAAAAAGTAGTTGGAAGAAAAATGTATGGAGGACAAAATACTCATATACCACTAAAACTTGCAATGGCAGGTGTAATGCCAGTTATATTTGCATCATCATTACTGACATTTCCAGCAATGATAATTCCAATGTTTAATAGCAATATTGATACAGCTTCAGGTTTTTGGGCAGGAGTTTATAAATTTTCAATGTCAACATCATCTGCACAGTTTGGAATGGGATACACAATTGCAAATGCCATTATATATTTATTATTGATAATAGCATTTACTTACTTTTATACTTATGCAACATTTAATCCAGCAGAAGTATCTAATAATATAAAGAAAAATGGCGGATTTATACCAGGTATTAGAGCAGGAAAACCAACAACAGAATATTTATCATCAATAATGAAGAAATTAACATTATTTGGAGGATTATTCTTAAGCTTAATTGCTATATTACCAATGCTTTTAAGTTTTACAAACTTAAATATAACTTTTGGTGGAACTTCAATATTAATCGTAGTAGGAGTTGCATTAGAAACAGTACAACAACTAGAATCAAGGTTAGTAATGAGACACTATAAAGGATTCTTAGAATAGAGGTTAGAAGTTAGAACTAAGGTATTGTTTTGAAATCAAAACGAAGCAAGCTTACTGGCTTTAGGTCTAACTCTAATATTTTTAATAAGTAAAGGAGAAATATTTATGTTTATAGTATTATTAGGTGCACCAGGTAGTGGAAAGGGAACAGTTGGAAAAATTTTAGCTGAAAACTTAAAACTAGCACATATTTCAACAGGAGACTTATTTAGAGAAAATCTAAAAAATGAGACAGAACTAGGAAAAGAAGCTAAGAAATATATAGACAAAGGAGAACTAGTTCCTGATGAATTAACAGTAAAAATGTTAGAAAAGAGAATGGAAGAGGACGATATTATAAATGGAGCTATATTAGATGGATTTCCAAGAACAAAGAATCAAGCAATTATATTAGATGAGTTATTGAAATCAAAAGCAAATAAGGTAGATATGGCTTTAAATATTGATGTACCATTTGATGAAATAGTTAAAAGAATTTCAAATAGAAGAAGCTGCAGAGGTTGCACAGCAATATATAATATAGTATTTAATCCACCAAAAATTGAAGGAAAATGTGATGTGTGTGGAGGAGATTTATATCAAAGAGAAGATCAAAAACCAGAAATTGTTCAAAATAGATTAGAAGTGTATAAAAAAACTTCAGAAGAACTAATAAAATATTATGAAGAAAAAAATATACTAAGAACAGAATATGCTGGAGACAAAGCTGGTAGAACATCTTATGATGTGGCTAAAGAAATTGAAAATAAATTAAAATAAGAAATGTAGGGGCAGACCTTGTGTATCTGCTCATCAGAAAAACAAAAAAACAAATTTAATAAGGATGTAATAGAATTGATTGAAATAAAATCAAAAAGAGAAATTGAGTTAATGAGAGAAGCTTGCAAGATAGCCAATCTAACTCAAAAAGAAGTTGAAAAACATATAAAACCAGGAGTATCAACATTTGAATTAGATAAAGTAGCAGAAAACTTTATAAGAAATCAAAATGCTATTCCAGCGCAAAAAAACTATCCACATCCAGAAAAGGGTATTGAACCTTTTCCTGCAACACTATGTGTTTCAGTAAATGATGTTATAATACATGGAATACCATCCAAAAAAGAAATTCTAAAAGATGGGGATATTGTAAGTGTTGATTTAGTGGTTTATAAAAATGGATTTCATGGAGATTGTGCAAGAACATATATTGTTAAGGAGACAACACAGGAAGCCAAAAGGCTAGTAGAGGTAACAAAACAAGCTTTTTATGAAGGCATAAGATTTGCAAAAGCAGGCAACAGAATAGGTGATATCTCTCACGCAGTAGGTGAATTTGTAAATAAAAATGGATATTCAGTTATTAAAGAATTTGAAGGTCATGGAATAGGAAGACAAATGCACGAAGAACCAGCTGTTCCAAATTATGGAAAAGCTGGAAAAGGTATAAGACTTATTCCTGGTATGACTATAGCAGTAGAACCTATGGTAGTCATGCAAAATACAAAGATATGTGAACTAGAAGATGGGTGGACGATAGTAACTGATGATGGAAGTCTGGCTGCACATTATGAAAATACAATTTTAATTACGGAAAAAGAGCCGGAAATATTGACAATTTAAATAAAATAGTATATAATATACAAGTTAATGTAAAAGCTAAAATAGGAGGAATTTGTTTTGTCTAAAGAAGATGTTATAGAAGTAGAAGGAAAAGTAATTGAAAGTTTACCTAATACACAATTTAAAGTGGAACTTGAAAACGGACATCAAGTATTAGCTCATATTTCAGGAAAACTTAGAATGAACTATATAAAAATACTTCCAGGAGATAAAGTAAGATTAGAATTGTCACCATATGATTTAACTAAAGGAAGAATTACATGGCGTGATAAATAAAAAAATAAAAATAATATAGATTTTAGAGATTAAATATCTAAAAATCTAATTTTCAAATTCTAAAACGAGGTGAATGAAATGAAAGTAAGACCATCAGTAAAAAAAATGTGTGAAAAATGCAAAATAATTAAAAGAAAAGGCGTTACTAGAGTGATTTGTGAAAACCCTAAACATAAGCAAAGACAGGGATAATTATTTAATTTGCTAATATATAAAAATAGTGCGGCTGTCTTATAAATTAAGAATATCTATTTTTATTTATTAATATATACAATCCAAAATTAAAATTTAATTAAAGAGGTGAAAGAAAAATATGGCACGTATAGCAGGTGTTGACTTACCAAAAGAAAAAAGAGTAGAAATAGGACTAACATACATCTACGGAATAGGAAGAGCAAGCTCTAATAAAATATTAGCTGAAGCTAAAGTTAATCCAGATATTAGAGTAAAAGATTTAACAGATGACCAAGTTCAAGCAATAAGAAAAGCTATGGAAGGTTACAAAGTTGAAGGTGATTTAAAAAGAGAAGTAGCTTTAAACATTAAAAGACTTACAGAAATAGGATGCTTTAGAGGAATGAGACATAGAAGAAGCTTACCAGTAAGAGGACAAAGAACAAAAACAAATGCAAGAACAAGAAAAGGTCCAAGAAAAGTAGTAAGCAAAAAAAGCAGTAAATAGAAAATAAAATGAAAAATGAAAAAATAGTCTCTAATGAAGTTCTTTGCTAGGAACTAGCGAAAGATAACCAAAATTATTCATTACTTACTATTAATTATTCATATTCATTAATAATAAAAAAGGGAGGAAAAGCTAAATGGCAAAACCAACAACACAAAAAGTAACTAGAAGAAGAGATAGAAAAAACATTGAAAAAGGAGAAGCACATATTCATTCTAGTTTTAATAATACAATAGTTACAATTACAGATGAAAGAGGAAATGTAATTTCATGGGCAAGTGCTGGAGAATTAGGATTCAAAGGTTCAAGAAAAAGCACACCATTTGCTGCAGGAGAAGCAGCATTAACAGCAGCAAAAGCAGGAATGGAACATGGATTAAAAAGTGTTGCAGTATTTGTAAAGGGTCCAGGTTCTGGAAGAGAAGCTGCTATAAGATCATTACAAACAGCAGGATTAGAAATTACAGCAATAAAGGATGTAACACCAATTCCACATAATGGTTGTAGACCACCAAAAAGAAGAAGAGTTTAAACATATTAATTAATAATGAATAATTAATAATGAATAATTAATAATTGACTGGAATTATTTATTCTTCATTTTACTATTCATTATTCACTAAAAAATAAAGAAATGGAGGAAAGACAATGTCAAGATATAAAGACGAACAATGTCGTATTTGCCGTAGGGAAGGGCAAAAATTGTTCTTAAAAGGTTCAAGATGTTATACAGATAAATGTAGTGTAACAAGAAGAAACTATGCACCAGGTGAACATGGACAAGGAAAGAAAAAATTATCTGAATATGGAACACAATTAAGAGAAAAGCAAAAAACAAAATCTTTTTATGGAGTAGGAGAAAAGCAATTTAGAAAATATTTCGAAATGGCTGAAAATAAAAAAGGTATTACAGGTGAAAACTTGCTACAAATATTAGAAAGTAGACTAGATAATGTTGTATATAGAGCAGGATTTGGAGCTTCTAGAGCACAAGCAAGACAATTTGTAAACCATGGTCATTTTGATGTAAATGGTAAAAAAGTAGATATTCCATCATATCTAATAAAGGCAGGAGATGTAATATCTGTTAGAGAAATCAAACAAGATAACAAAACAATAAAAGAAAATATTGAAATAAATAAAGCAAGACCAATTCCAGAATGGTTAGAAAAGGATAACGATAAACTACAAGTAAAAGTACTAAGATTAGCAACAAGAGCAGATATAGATATTCAAGTAGAAGAACACTTAATTGTAGAGTTATATTCTAAATAGAATTTAGAGTTTAGAGTTTGGAATTTAGAATTTTACTTTTTTAAAATTCTAAATACAAAACTAAATTAGGAGGTTAAAATTAATGATTGAATTTGAAAAACCAAATATTGAATGCCTAGCAATAAACGAGGATGAAAGCTATGGAAAATTCGTATGTGAACCACTAGAAAGGGGTTATGGAATGACAATAGGAAACTCATTAAGAAGGATACTATTATCATCATTACCTGGAGCAGCAATAACAAGTGTAAAAATTGAAGGTGTTTTACACGAATTTTCTAGTATACCAAATGTAATTGAAGATGTACCAGAAATTGTTGTAAACTTAAAAAGTGTAAGATTAAAAATGCATGAAAATGAAGTTAAAACCATAAAAATAGACTTTAATGGCGAAGGAGAAGTTAAAGCAGGAGATATAATAACAGATTCATCTATAGAAATATTAAATCCAGACCTACATATAGCAACAGTAGCAGAAGGTGGATTTCTACATATGGAAATGACTGTTGATAAAGGTAGAGGATATAATGTTGCAGAAAAAAACAAACTTCCAAATCAAGCAATAGATGTATTACCAATAGATTCAATATTCACACCAGTAAAAAAGGTAAATTACTCAGTAGAGAATACAAGAGTTGGTCAAACAGTAGATTATGACAAATTAACAATAGAAGTTTGGACAGATGGAAGTTTAAAAGCTTATGAAGCATTAAGCTTAGCAGCAAAAGTAATGACAGGACATTTAGAATTATTTATAGATCTTTCAGAGACAGCTAAAAATACAAAAGTAATGGTAGAAAAAGCTGAATCAAAGAGAGAAAGAATATTAGAAATGCCTATAGAAGATTTAGAGTTATCTGTAAGATCATACAATTGCTTAAAGAGAGCAAATATATCAACAGTACAAGACTTAGCAAATAAAACAGAAGCAGATATGATGAAGGTAAGAAATCTAGGTAAAAAATCACTAGACGAAGTTACAAATAAATTACATTCATTAGATTTAGATTTCGCTTCTGAAGAAGAATAGGAAAGGGAGGCTGAAAAAATTGGCTAGAAAATTAGGAAAAACAACAGACCAAAGAATGGCAATGCTTAAAAACCTAACAACTGATTTATTAGTATATGGAAGAATAGAAACAACAGAAGCTAGAGCAAAAGAGGTTAGAGGCTTAGCAGAAAATCTAATAGCTATTGCTATCAAAGAAAAAGATAATTTTGAAACAGTAGATGTTAAAGTTGTTAAAGCAAAATTAGATAGTAAAGGTAACAAAGAATTAGAAAAAGTTACGAGCAAAAATGGTAAGGAATATTTAAGAGTAGTAAAAGAAGAAAAAACAGAAAAAAGACAAAAAGATATGCCATCAAGATTAAATGCAAGAAGAAAGATAATGGCAAGAACAAATAAAGTAAAAGATAAAGATGGAAACAACATAGACTTACCATCAAAATTATTTGGAGAAATCGCTGAAAAATACTCAGGAAGACAAGGCGGATATACAAGAATATATAAAATGGGTCCAAGAAGAGGAGA
>USJO01000017.1 GCA_900555075.1 uncultured Clostridium sp. | reverse complement strand
TTTAGTAAAAATTCCTTTTATTTTCAATTATTCAAGTGCGCTTTTTCATGACTCCTCACTTACCAGTTAATATTCGTAGATGGTAAACTTTTTTCTTCTTTATTTTTCATTGTTTTAACCTTCTTTCCTCTATAATCTTCTCATTAAATTTTTTCAAAAAGTCTTTGGAATTCACCAAATAAAATCATATTTAGATAAATCATATAATGCTTTGCTACATACATATTTATAGTGGTAAAATAATAAATCTATATAAAAATCTTGATTATCAACCGATAGAAGTTTAATATTTTTAATATTATATCATACTTATTTTTTTTTATAAAGTCCATTGTCTCAAAATGTCAAGAAATTTTAATATCAATAAGTCGTAAAAATAAACCCTCCTTATTAAACTTTTTTGTCTAATAATTTAGGTTCACTTCATAGTATTCAGTTTTTTTTAATTTTTCATTAATTTTACATTCTAGAATTTGTATTGATTCTTATCTGCCCTATCGTCAAAATCTCGCTCATAATCTGTTGTACCATAGAACCAATCTGTTTTCTTATTTCTTCCACTAGACTTCTTACCACTACTTAGCCCAATGTTCATTATTGCTAGTATTGGAATTATTACTGCTATTATTGATATAAACAATGTTAAATATTCTGCTGTTTGTGCTTGTCCATTAATCATTACCTCTATTGTTTTATATGCATCTAATCCAAAATATGCACACTGTGCAATTAGGTAGATTACAGCCCCAATCATTTTTCTTTTTGCGACAAGAATGATACAGGCAAAAGTTATAAATAATAGTACTATTTCAAATGTTACATTCGTTGGTATTATTGGAAATACTGTGTCTGTTGAATACATTATCATCACTATTAGCCTGAAAAACCAAAACACTCCTGCAAATGTAGTAATCATATAACCAAACATCATTCGTTCCCCCCTCTTTTTCTTATAAACTTACATTTATTTTATACATTATTTTTAAAATTGTCAATAATTATAACATCTCTTTTTAATGAATTACTTTTTATTATACCTAAACCTATGAAAATATTGTTGTTGTATATTCTATACAGTCCATCATCTTCATTAAAGTTTAATTTTACTCCATTTAAGAATAATTCTGTTTTTCTTCTATCTAATTCAATTTTTTTATTGTTTATAAATATTTCTTCTATACCTATTATATTTGCTTTTTCTACATTTTCAAGAGTAAAAGAATCTTTTATATCAAATTTATCTACTCTTGTTCTAATTAGATTCTGCATTAATCCAACTGTTCCAAGTTTTTCAGCAATATCTTCACATAGTACTCTTATATATGTTCCTTTAGAACAACTAGTACTAAAAGTTATAATATTATTTTCAAATTTTATTAGAGATATTT
Organism: uncultured Clostridium sp.; assembly: GCA_900555075.1. GTDB lineage: Bacteria > Bacillota > Clostridia > TANB77 > CAG-508 > UMGS1781. The sequence continues at coordinate 25,111 of USJO01000017.1, read as the reverse complement.
CCATTATCTCTATTTTCCTTGGTTCAATTTCTACAGTTTGTCCTTTTCTAGCATACTCATATGCCTTTTTGCCGTTGATTTTTATTGAAGAATAAATAGGAGGTTTTTGCATCTGTTTCCCTAAAAATGTTTCAAGCGTCTCTTCTATTTTATTCTCTTTTAAATTAGGTATACTCTTTCTCTCAACAATTTCACCTTCAATATCTCCAGTTGCACTTTTTTCTCCCAACCTTAATTCCGCAACATAAGTTTTATTATGTTCTATTAAATATTTTGATATTTTTGTAGCCTTTCCAACAAGGATTGGCAAAACTCCAGTTGCATTAGGGTCCAAAGTTCCAGTATGTCCCACTTTAGAGATACTTAGTTTCTTTTTTACAATGCTTACAACATCATATGACGTATAACCTTTTGGTTTATTAATAATTAAAACTCCATCCATATTTTTTATCCTTTATATAAAGAGCAGGTACATAGGCAAGGAAGGAACCCCCTCCTTTGCTTTCCGTAAAAAGCCATTGTTCACCTTTCATTTTTCGTCAGAGCAGTGCAAATGTTTTTTACATTCTGTAACAATTTTCTCTTTTGCCTTCTCAAAAGGTACGTCAGTAATTATTCCACCTGCTGCTTTTATGTGTCCTCCCCCAGAGAACATTAGGCATATGTCTGATACATTAACATAATCATTTGAACGTAATGAAATTTTATAGGTGTTCTCGTCAATTTCTCTTAAAAATACTGATATTTCAACGCCTTCTATATCTCTTCCTATATCTACTATTCCATCATAATCTTCTGAACATATTTTTTCCTCATCTTGTTTTGTGATATATGTAAATGCTATCTTATCGTTTTCTAGTAATTCTATTCTGTTCATTGCTGTTTTTCTTAATTCAAATTTTTCCTTTGATACAGTCTTTAGAGTTCTTTTATATATGTCTGATATGTTTATTCCTTTACTTAACAACTCTGCTGCAAATTCAAATGTCTCTGGTTTTACATTTTGATATTGGAAGCCACCTGTATCTGTAATTATTCCAGTTAAAAGACAAGTTCCTATATCCTTTGTAATTTCTACTCCTAAACTCTTTAATACCATTATTAATATTTGAGAGCATGCTGGTGAAGTAGGGTTTACAAAATTGTAATCTGCAAACATTGTATTTACTTTATGATGGTCTATTGATATTTTCGTATTTGCATTTTCAAAATAATTTGCAAATCCATTCAATCTTTTTATATCACCACAATCTAGTGCTATTGCTAAATCATAATTTTCGTTTCTGCCTTCTTCTTTTACCTCATTTATATATGGTAAAAAAGCAAATGTTTTAGAGTATTTAGGAATAATTACATCTACATCTTTTCCTAATTGTTTTAAACCCATATACATAGCCAAACTACTGCCTACTGCATCTCCATCTGGTGCTTCATGGGTTAATATTACTATGCTTTTGCTTTCTAATATTTCTTCTTTAATATTATCTAAAGTCATTTATTACCTCTCTTTTCTGCCTAATATTTGGCATTCTCTTCGAAACAAGAGCGGACATAAAATTCTCCCTAGAGTATTATTCTTCTGGTTTTATGTCTTTCATTACTCTTTCTAGTATTCTGTCTATTTTTTCTCCATATACTAGGCTTTCATCTAATTCAAATACAAGTTCTGGTGTTATTCTTAAATTCATTTTTTCTGCAACTTTGCTTCTAATAAATCCAGATGCAGCCTTCAGACCTGCTAAAGTTTGTTTTGTATTTTTTGAATTTATAATACTCACACTAACTCTAGCATACTTTAAATCTGGGGATGTTTTTACTTTTGTAACACTTATCATACCTGTTACATTTGAATTCTTAACCTCATAATTAATTATATTACTTATCTCTCTTTTTAATTCCTCATTCACTCTAGCCATACGGTTTGAATTTGTATGTTTTTGCATTATCCTTTCCTTTCTTTAAACTATTTAAAATACCCAATTCCATTAGCTTTTATTTAATTTGTTCCATAATAAATGCCTCTATAACGTCTCCTTCTTGTATGTCGTTGAAGTTCTCTAGTTGTACACCACATTCGTATCCTGCTGCTACTTCTTTTACGTCGTCTTTCATTCTCTTTAATGAAATTAGCTTTCCTTCATTTATTACAACATTATTTCTAAGTACTCTTACTCCTGCATTTCTTGCTATTTTTCCGTTTGTTACGTAACATCCTGCAATTGTTCCAACATTTGATATCTTGAATGTTTGTCTTACTTCTGCATTTCCTATTACTGTTTCTTTGTATACAGGGTCTAACATTCCTTTCATTGCTGCTTCAACATCTTCTATTGCATTATAGATTACTGAGTATATTTTTATTTCTACTCCATCTTTTTCTGCCATGTCTTTTGCTATTGGCTCTGGCCTTACGTTGAATGCAATTATTATTGCATTTGAAACTTTTGCAAGTGTAACATCACTTTCTGTTACAGCTCCAACATTTGCATGTATTACTTTTACTTTTACTTCGTCATTAGATAATTTTTCTAATGATTGTTTTACTGCTTCTACAGAACCTTGTACGTCTGCTTTTACTATTATGTTTAATTGTTTTAAGTTTCCTTTTGATATTTGACTAAATAAGTCATCTAATGTTACTCTATGTGTAGCATTTAATGCCTTGTCTCTTGCTTGGCGTTTTCTCTTTTCCATTAAGTGTTTTGCTGTTTTTTCATCTTTTACTTCATAAAAGATTTCTCCTGCTTCTGGTACCTCTGTAAATCCTGTTATTTCAACTGGTGTAGAAGGTCCAGCTTTTTTTAATTTTTTACCATTTTCGTCAGTCATTGTTCTTATTCTACCTATTGTTGAACCTACAAAAATTGTATCCCCAACATCTAGTGTACCACGTTGCACAAGCATTGTTGCAACTGGACCTTTTGTTTTATCAAGTTTTGCTTCTATTACAACACCCTTTGCTTGTTTATTAGGATTTGCTTTTAATTCCTTCATATCTGCAACTAATAATACCATCTCAAGCAAAGTATCAATGTTTTGTTTCTTTTTAGCAGATATTGGAACCAATATTGTATCTCCACCCCATTCTTCTGGTACTAAGTCGTATTCCATTAATTCTTGTTTTACTCTATCAATATTTGCACCTTCAACATCTATTTTGTTTATAGCTACTATTATTGGTATTCCTGCTGCTTTTGCATGGTTTATAGCTTCTACTGTTTGTGGCATTACACCATCATTTGCAGCAACAACTAATATTGCTATATCTGTTATTTGTGCACCTCTTGCACGCATTGCAGTAAATGCTTCGTGTCCTGGAGTATCTAGGAAAGTTATTTCTCTATCATTTATTTTTACTTTATACGCACCTATTGCTTGTGTAATTCCGCCGGCTTCACCTTCAATCACATTTGTAGATCTTACGGCATCCAATAGTGATGTTTTACCATGGTCTACGTGTCCCATAACTACTATTACAGGTGGTCTTGGTACTAAATCTTCTGGTTTGTCTTCACTATCGTCAAATAGAATGTCTTCATCTGTTACAACCTCTTTTTTGATTGCTGTTATTCCAAATTCTTGTGCTATAAGATATGCTGTGTCAAAGTCGATTTCATTATTTATTGTTGCCATTATTCCATAGCCAAGTAGTTTTTTTATAATTTCACTACTTGTTTTCTTTAATTCTGTACTTAAGTCTTTTACTGAAATGGTTTCAGGTATTGTTATTTCTGTTAGCTGGAATATTTTTTGTTTTATTCTTTCTTCTTGATTATTTGCTTTCTTTTTGTTTTTCTTTCCTCTTGCTGTTGTTAAATCATAGTAATCAAGCATTGTTCCTTCATCTGAAAGTCCACGTTCTTGTTTTAGGTCTTTTAATTTATGTGAACTGAATTCATCATAACTATTTCTTCTACCTTTATTCTTCTTATTTGCTCTGTTTTCATCATATCTACTATTGTTTTTTTGTTTGTCTATTGCTTTGTTTGCATATTCTCTTACATTTTCTTTTTCAACTATATCTGCAGACATTATGTTTTTAATATTTTTTTCAATGCCTTTTTCGTCTAGGCTACGATTTGGTCTATTGTTAAATCCACCATTGTTTTTTCTATTAAATGGTCGGTTCATATTCCCTTGTCTGTCTCTGTTAAAATTATTGTTCTTGTTACTAAAATCTCTATTGTCTCTTGGTTTCAAGCCATTATTGTTATAGTTATTATTGTTACGATTATTGTAGCTTCTGCCTTCTTGATTATTATTAAAGGGTCTTTTTTGATTGTTGTAATTATTGTTATAACCTCTATTATCCCTATTGTTATAATTTCTATTCTGAGTATCTCTGTTCATATTTTTGTTTTGCTCATTTTTGTTTAATATAGGTTGGTTTTCTGACTTTGATTTTTCAATTACTTCTGTTTCTTTTTTAACTTCGATTTCTGCTTTTGGAGCTAATGATTCCTCTTTGATTTCATTTTTTTGTTCTTCTTTTTTTCCAAATAATTCACTTACAGTAAGAGGTTTAGTTGGCTTATTTCTATAAACAATGTTATAGTCTTTATTTCTTCCACGTTCAACAAAGCCTAAATCTTTCCTATTATTTTCTGGCTTCTTTTCTTGTTTTGTTTTATCTTCTTCTAGAATCACTTGTCTTCTAATTATTACTGGCTCTTCTTTTGTTTCCTTTTTTGGTTTTATTTCTCTTTGTTTTTTTGTTTTATCAATATTACCATTTTTAAAACTTTCTTCTATTCTTTTAGCTTCATCTTCTTCAACTCCACTCAAATGTGATGAAACTTCCATGCCTAGAGCTTTTGCCCTTTCTAAAGCCTCCTTACTTGTTACTCCTATTTTTTTAGCAATTTCATGTATTTTTATTTTGTTACCCATTAAAATCACCTCCTATTTGATTTTTAACTATTAGTTTGCTTGTTTTGTTCGTTACCAATAATTACACCCCTTATATTCTCATAAATTTTTTGTTCTGTGTCACTTTTTAAAACTCTGCTAATTCTATTTGTTTTAATAACTTTTTCTAAGCATTCTATATTGTTACATATATATGCTCCTCGTCCATTTAGCTTACCTGTTTTGTCTACAAGTATTTCACCTTTTTTATTTTTCACAATTCTTATTAAGTCGTATTTGTTCTTCTTAGTATTGCAGGCCATACATCTCCTCTGAAATGCTTTTTTCATTATTCATCATTTCCTTCTATTTTATTTTTTTCATTTTTCTTGTTTTCTTCGTATGCCATTAATTCTCTGAATTGTGTTTCACTTTTTATATCAATTTTCCAGTTTGTAAGTTTAACAGCTAATCTAGCATTTTGTCCTCCTTTTCCTATTGCCAATGATAGTTCTTCATCTGGTACTATTACTTGTGCAAATCGTTCTTCTTCTTTTGTATCAATTGCCATTACGTGTGCTGGTAATAGTGCTGCACATATAAATGTTGCTGGGTCTTCATTCCATTCTATAACATCTATTTTTTCGCCGTTCATTTCATTTATTATGTTTTGTATTCTTATTCCCTTTGGACCTACACAAGAACCAACAGGATCTATATCTGGATTTTTTGAATATACTGCTACTTTGCTTCTGTATCCTGGGTCTCTTGATACTGCTTTTACTTCTATTAGTCCTTCATATATTTCTGGTATTTCTAATTCGAATAATTTTTTAATAACGTCAGGATGACTTCTTGTAACTAGCACTTGTGGAACTCCTTTTATCCCCTTTTCTACGCTTAAAACATATGCCTTTATTTTATCATTTACTTTGTAATGTTCTGTAGGTATTTGCTCTTTTAACGGCATTATTCCTTCAAGTTTTCCTAAGTCTAATATTACTGTTCCTTTATCTGCTTTTTGCACTATACATGTTACAATCTCACCTTTCCTATCATTATATTCATTAAAAATCATATTTCTTTCAGCTTCTCTAACTTTTTGAATCACATGTTGTCTTGCTGCTCCTGCTGCTATCCTTCCAAAATCTTTTGGTTTTGTTTCTATATTTATTATATCTCCGATTTTTGCTTTCTTTTCTATTTTTTTAGCATCTTCTAAAGATATTTGCAATTGTTGATTTTCAACTTCTTCTACAACTTCCTTTTGGGCATATATATGAATTTCTCCTGTTTGGCTATCCATCTCTATTTTAACATTTTCTGCTGAATCAAAGTTTTTCTTATATGCTGATACAAGTGCTACTTCTAGTGATTCTAATAAATATTCTTTATTAATTCCTCTCTCTTTTTCTAGTTCATCAAGTGCCATAATTAATTCCTTGTTCTCATTGTTCTTCATTTTTCTAAATTCCTCCCTTTTAATTCCAGTCAAATATTGTTTTAATTTGACCAATATTTTGCCTTTCTATTTCTAAATCTTGTGAAGCTGTTTTTATTGTAATAGTAGCTTCTGTGAATTTTTTTAAAATTCCTTCATATTGTTTTTTACCATTAAATGGTTTAAAAAGCTTTACTTGAACTTTAGCTCCAATATTGTTTCTCAAGTGTTTATCCTTCTTTAAAACACGTTCAACGCCTGGTGAAGATACCTCTAAAAAATATTGTTCTTTGATGTAATCTGCTTGGTCCAAAATTTCATTAAGATTGTTACTAACTAATTCACAATCCTCTAATGATATTCCAGTATCTTTATCAATGTAAATACGTAAATAATAGTCTTTTCCTTCTTTTACATATTCTACATCATAAAGAGTATATCCTAACTCTTGAACTTTAGGTTCAACTAAGTTTTCAACTTTTTCTTCAATTTTTTTAGACAATTTTCATTTCTCCTTATTCTCAAAAGTTAAGAGTGGGCGTTGCCCACTCTTTAAGTATTCTATTTAATTGCTATTCAATTATACCACAAAATTTAGAAAATGCAAGTATTTTATCAAGTTTTCATTGTATTTTTTATGAATTGTTATTTTGTTCCAAATATTCTGTCTCCTGCATCACCAAGTCCTGGTAATATGTATGCTTTTTCATTTAGTTTCCTGTCAATTGATGTACAATATATTTGAACATCTGGGTGCTTTTCTTCTATTGCTTTTATTCCTTCTGGTGCAGCTATTATACATAGAAACTTTATTTTTGTTACACCCTTCTCTTTTAATAGCTCTATTGCATCTAATCCTGAACCGCCTGTTGCAAGCATTGGGTCTAGAATTAGCACTTCTCTTTTCTCTATATCTTTTGGAACTTTAAAGAAATACACATTTGGTTTAAATGTTTCTTCATCTCTATACATACCTATATGACCAATTTTTGCATTTGGTACCATATTTATTATTCCATCTAGCATTCCTGTTCCTGCTCTTAAAATTGGTACAAAAGCATAGTTGTCTTCATTTAGTTTTCTTGTTTTCATTTTCTCCATTGGTGTTTCAATCTCTGTTTCATACATTTTTGCATCTTTTAAAGCCTCATAACAAAGCAATTCTCCTAATTCAGAAATTATTTCTCTAAACTCTTTTGTTCCTGTTTTTTTGTCTCTTAGTATAGCTAATTTGTGTTCAATTAATGGATGCTTTAATTCTACTGCTTTCATAAAAATATACCTCCTATTTTTTTATATTTTTCCGTCTTCTGATTCCTGTATTTTTACATTTTGTTAGGCATTTCCATGCCTAATAATGTTACACCTGTTTTTAATACAATTCCTACTGTATATGTTAAAGCTAAACGTGCATCTTGAATTGTTTTGTCTTCTGTTATTATTTTATGTTCGTTATAAAATGTACTAAATTTTTGAGCAACATCTATTAAGTATCTTGCAATTATTGATGGCTCATTTTTTTCAGCAGCTGATTCTACAAATTCATTGAATCTATATAATAATTTTAGTATTTCAATTGATTCTTTATTTTGTAGTTTGCTAAAGTTAATATTATCCAAATTAGGTATATATCCTGCTTTTTCTATTAAACTTTTTGTACGTACATATATGTATTGAATATAAGGTCCGAGTTTCTCCTTGAAAATTAAGTATAGTGTCCCAATCAAATATTTCATCTTTTATTCTACTATTTGCTAAGTCATTAAATATTATAGCTCCAACTCCTACTTTTCTTGCTACCTTTTGTTTATCTTCTAAGTTAGGATTTTTTTCATCTATTATTTTTTCAACTTTTTGTATTGATTCATTTAATATATCTTCTAAAAATACTGAGTTTCCTTTTCTTGTTCCTATTTTTTCTCCTGTTTTATCTACAACAAGTCCAAAGGAAACATGAGTTGCTTTTTTTACATATTCGCCATATCCCATAAGTTCTAAGACTTTAAAGAATTGCTCAAAATGTAATTTTTGCTCTCCTCCTACTACATATATCATTTTTTCGAAGTTGAATGATTTTGCTCTATCTATAAAAGCTGTAATATCTCTAGTTGCATAAATTGTTGTTCCTGCTGAGGTTATAATAATGCAAGGTGGCATGTTGTATTGTTCTAAATCTACTATTTTTGCACCTTGGCTATCTTTTAATAATCCTTTTTCATCTAGTTCTTTTACAATTGCCTCCATTTTATCATTATAATATGCTTCTCCTCTATATTCATCGAAATTGCAGTTTAGTAACTTGTATGTTTTGTTATAATTATCTATACTTACATTTCTAATCCATTCCCAGACTTTTAAATATTCAGCATCTTTTTCTTCTAGTTTTTTAAAATAGCTTCTAGCTAAATCTGTTAATTTTTCGTTTTCCTTCTCTTCTTTGCAGAATCTTACATAAACATTTAATAAACTTTGGATTTTATCTTTTTCAAAGTCATACTCGTCCTTCCATAATTCCATTCCTGCAAGTACTTTACCAAATTGTAGTCCCCAATCGCCTAGATAATTTATTCCTATAACATTATAACCAATAAATTTATATATCTTATATAACGCTCCTCCAATTACCGTTGTACGTAAATGTCCAATATGAAATGGTTTTGCAATATTTGGTGAAGAATATTCTATCACGGCATTTTTACCTTGTCCAATATTACTAGAACCATACAATTCTTGTTTTTCTGATATTTCTTTTAGTACATTTTTTGCTAATGTAGTTTTATTTATATATATATTTAAGTATCCACCTATGACCTCTATTTTTTCTATAATATTTTCATCTAGATGAATATTATCTTTTATTTCAATTGCAATTATTTGAGGTGATTTTTTTAAAGCTTTGGCTAATTTAAAGCAGGGGAAAGCATAGTCTCCTAAATCACTATTTGGTGGTATTTCTATATATGTTTTTAATTCCTCTACATCTAAATTTGTAACCTCTGCAATTGCTTTAGCTATTTCGTTTTTAAAACTAATCATCTTGTATTTCTCCTTCTATATAAATATTTTTTAGTTTTCCAGTTCTTTTTTCATTATTCACTAACGCAAAGCGTCTTTAGTCTCCTAAACATATTCCTAAATTTCTTGCAACTTTTACTAAGTCATCATCCATTGGTACTGTTTTAATATTGGTACTTTCTGTTCCTCCTGAGCGTGCTCCTATTTCTTTGTTATTTCCTACAACATCTTCTAGTGGCACATATCCTAGTTTTCCTCCTTGCAGAGTTACTAGTACATTGAAAATTCCTGCTAATGCTAGTTCCATTGCTTTGTATCCATATTTTGTTGATAATACTCTATCAAATGCAGTTGGTGTTCCACCTCTTTGTACATATCCTAAGGTTGTGTTTCTTGATACAACTCCTGTTAAAGCTTCTATATCTTCTGCTACTTTTTCTCCAATTCCACCTAAACGTACGTTGTCTAGTCCTTTTCCGTCATCTAATGTTTTCTTAACTACCATTTCTCCATCTTTTGGTTTTGCACCTTCAGATACTACTACTATGCTAAACTTTTTACCTGCTGCTCTTCTTTGATTTATTTTTTCAACAACTTTGTTTATATCATATGGAATTTCTGGAATTAAGGCTACATCTGCACCTCCTGCTATTGCAGATTCTAGTGCTATCCAACCTGCATAACGTCCCATTACTTCTAAGACCATTACTCTATGGTGTGATTCTGCCGTTGAGTGTAACCTATCTAATGCTTCTGTTGCAACAGATACAGCTGTATTGTATCCAAATGTAATTTCACAATGAGCAACGTCATTATCTATTGTTTTAGGAACGCCTATGATGTTTAGTCCTTTTACAGAAAAATCTCTTGCTGATTTTTGTGTTCCATCTCCACCTAGTGTAAATATACAGTCGAACCCTGCTTTCTTAACGTTTTCTATACACTTATCTGATACATCTTTATATACAGTTTTTCCATTTTCTTCTACTTTTAAATTAAATAAGTTTGTGCTGTTTGATGAACCTATTATCGTCCCCCCTCTGTGTAATAATCCTGAAGCACTGCCACTTGATTCTAATTTTATATAGTTGTTTTCATATAGACCTCTATATCCTTCTATATAGCCATAACATTCTACTCCATTTGTTTCTGCTGTTTTTACTATTGCTCTTATAACTGCATTTAATCCTGGGCAATCTCCACCATTTGTAATTATAGCAACTTTCTTAATCATTTTCTCTTTTCTCCTTTATTTAAATTTTTCTAAAATACTTTTATTCTCTATTTTCTTTTGCCATTTTTATAGCTTCTTTTAAACTTAATCTTGCACCAGTATTTAAAATTGTTGATGAATATACTCTTATTGCAACTACTGCTAATAATATTGTTGTGACTACTAAAACTAGTAAAGATGTAGTTATTTCGCTATTTGTAGCTGTTCCCATCATTATTCTAAGTGGCATACTAAAAGGTGATGATATGGGTATTATACCAGATATTTTATTTAAATTACTGCTAGGATTCATCATTGAGAAATATGCTAAGTAAAATCCTATAACTGCTACAAAGCTTACTGGTCCATTTGCATATTGTACATCTTCTGGTTTGCTTACTGTTGCTCCTGTTAGTGCAAAGAATAAAGAATATAATGCATATCCAAAACAGAAGTATACTAGAGTTAGTATTAAAAGTTTTGGTGTTATTGATGATACATCAAATATAGTGTTTAATAGCTCTGGGTCTATGCAGAATTTTGCTGAAATTACGGCCACCGTTATCATTAAAATTACTTGTACTAACCCTACAATTCCTATTCCTAACGTTTTACCAAGTACTATTGTTTTGCTATCTGTTGATGTTACCAATGTTTCTATTATTTTTGAGGTTTTTTCTGTTGTTATTGCAACAGATACTTGCTGTGCACAGAAAAATACTGCATAAAATAGAACTAGTGATATTATCATCATAATTGTTACATTCCCTTTTGCTGCATTTTCATCTGTTTCAACCAGCACTACATCAAATTCAGGTTCTATTGTTGCTAATTCTTCTGGTGTTATATTTAATTTTGATATTTGTATCTTGCTATATAAATTAGTAAATATAGAAACCAATTCTTGTGGTACAGTTCCAAAATTCATTGCTGCACTTTCTACAATATATTCCATTTTTATAGTTTCTTCATTTTTTGTGAATTTAATACATTCGTCTTTGTCATTTTCTATCTTTTGTTTTAGTTGGTCATAGTTTAAGTTCTCTGTTGTTATTTCAAAATTATATCCCATATTCATTTGATTTAAGACTTCTACATTTCCTTCAAATAAATTTTCTGGATCTATTACTAAGATTTCTTCATTAAAATCATTTTTGCCTAGCATTTTCATTATATTAGGAATATTAAATGCTGTTGCTATAATAATTAGTAATACTAGTGTTGATATTATAAATGATTTTCTCTTTATCATTTCTTTAATTGTAAATTCTGTTACTAACCATAAATTTCTCATTTTACGTCACCTACCTTTTCTATGAATATTTCATTTAATGTAGGTTTTTTCATTTCAAATTTTGTTATACGAATATTAGAATTTATTAATTTTTTCAATAATTCTTCACCTTGTTTTTCACCTTTTTGTTTTATTAAATAATGATTATCTTTATTTTCAATAATTTCTAAATTTTCTTCTTTTACAAAATTATCTATATCTTGGTTTACTATTAGTTCTAATTTTTCTGATGAATAACTATTTTTTATTTTCTCTAGATTCCCTTGTAATACAGTATCTCCTTTATTTAATATAGTTAAATCTGTGCAAAATTCTTCTATTGATGACATTTGATGGCTAGACATTATAATATATTTTCCTTTTGCTATTAATTCTTTCATAACTTCACTTAAAGTTTCAGTATTTACTGGATCTAATCCACTAAATGGCTCATCTAGTACTATTAATTCTGGGTCATTCATTACTGCTATTATAAATTGAATTTTTTGTTGATTTCCTTTTGACAACTTTTCTGCTAAAACATCTCTGTATTCCTCCATTTGCAAACGTTTTAGCCAATAATCTATTGCTTTGTTTGCTTCTGCACTTGTTATTCCTTTCAGTTTTGCAAAATACATTAATTGGTCATATATCTTTGTTTTTGGATACACTCCTCTTTCTTCTGGCATATAACCAAAATTTACATTTTCCCTAGTTACTTCTTTATCATTCCAAGTTATCGTACCTGCTGTCTTTTTTATTATTCCTAAAATCATTCTTATTGTAGTTGTCTTTCCTGCACCATTTGTTCCTAGCAATCCATATACGCCTGGTTTATTTATGATAAGATTTAAGTGTTTTACTGCTTGTTTTGTACCAAAATTTTTGCAAACGTCTTTTAACTCTAACCCCATAAAGTTATTCCCTTCTTTCTTTTGATTTCTAGACCATTATATAATAAAGTGTTTTTGTTTGCAATAGTTTTCTTCTTATTTTATACTATGAATTAAATTCTAGCTTCAACATTTTCGAGCCCTTCGTTCTCTGATTTTTTATTTAAAGGCATTGACTTTCTTAGCTATTGAATAATAACCTATTATTTGCAAATACTAAAATTAGGAGGTACTATGAAAGAATTTGAAATCTTAAAAGAAATTAATCAAAATGCTAAGATGGGTATGGATTCTTTAAGCACTGTTTTAAAGAAATCCCAAGACACTAAGTTTAAAGATTTATTAAATACTCAGCATAATGAATATCAAAACATTTATGACAGAACTCAAGAATTGCTTGTAAAAAATAATCTTCAAATGGAAGATACTCCAACTATGCAAAAAGCAATGTCTTGGATGGGTATTCAACTTAATACTGTGAATGATACAAGTAATTCTAAGCTATCTGAGCTTTTAATTCAAGGAAACGATATGGGAATTATAAAAGGCACTAAATTATTAAATAATCATTCTTTTTTAGATAGTGAAATTAAAAATATTTTATCTGACTTTGTTAGGTTGCAAGAAAAAAATATAGATGATTTAAAGAAATATTTATAATAAAAAATCCTAAGTGGGAATTTTTCCTACTTAGGATTTTTTTACATATATACTTCTACTTCATATATTCCGCCTTCACCATTTAGTGTAATTTGTTTTTCTTTTACTTCTTGTCCATTTAAATAAAGTTTTTCCACTCCTGTGTTTTTGCCATTTTCGTTTTTTACCTTGATGTTGTATATGCTATTTTTGTATCTATATTTTATAATATATTCTTTCCAGTCTTTTGGAATACATGGTTCTATTCTTAGTGCATTGTTTTTGATGTTTAGTCCAAGGATGTTTTCTATGCCTGCTTTATAAAACCAACTGCTTGAACCAGTATACCAAGTCCAGCCTCCTCTTCCTGCTAGGTTTCCTGCTCCATATATGTCTGCTGGAATTACAAATGGTTCTACTTTATATTTTAATGCTGTCTCTTTTGTTCTTGAGTGTTCTATTGGATTTATCATTCTATAATATTCTAATGCCTTATCTCCAAAGCCTAGTTTTGTAAATGCAATTATTGCCCACATAGCTGCATGTGTGTATTGCCCTCCATTTTCTCTTACTCCGGGCAAATATGCTTTTATATATCCTGGCTCCATTTTTGTTTTATTAAATGGTGGATCTAGTAGTTTTATTATTCCATTTTCTTTATCTACTAAATGATTTTCTAATGCCTCCATTGAAATATACTTTTTGTCATTGTCTGCCGCTCCCGAGATTACTCCCCAACTTTGTGATATACTGTCTATTCTGCATTCTTCATTTTCTATGCTTCCTATTGGTTCACCATCATCTGTGAAGGCTCTTTTAAACCATCTTCCATCCCATCCATTATTATTTAATGATTTGCGTAGTTTTTCTTTTGCTTGTTTGTATTTTTCTACTCTTTCTTCTTCTCCTTTTTCTTCACAAATTGGAATAAATCTATTTAGTATTTCATACAAGAAAAATCCTAGCCATACACTTTCTCCTTTTTTCTTGTTTCCTACTGTGTTTAAACCATCATTCCAGTCTCCTGATCCTATTTTAGGGAGTCCATTTTCTCCAAAGTTAAGTGACTTTTCTATTGCTTTTATACAATGTTCATATATGCTACCTTTTATATCTGATTCCAAATACAAGTCATATTTTTCGTCTATTCCTTCTTCAAGTGGCTCACCCTGTAAATATGGCACTTCTATATTTAAGATTTCTTTATCTCCCGTATATTCTATATATTCACTTACAACATAACATAGCCACAATAAATCGTCTGAAAATCTTGTTCTAATACCTCTTTTAGTTTCTTCATGCCACCAATGTTCTACGTCTCCTTCTATAAATTGATGTCTTGCCTGAATTAGTATTTGATTTTTCATTAATTCTGGTGCAATATATTTTAATCCCAAAGTATCTTGAAGTTGGTCTCTAAAGCCTATTGCACCACCTGATTGATAATATCCAGTTCTTGCCCATAATCTTGATACTATTGTTTGATAAGTTGCCCAACCATTTAACATAATATTTAATGATTCCAATGGTGTTTTTACTTGTATACGAGTTAATATTTCATACCAAAATTTTTTTACTTGATTTAACTCTTCTCGTGCATTTGATATTTTTGAGTATTTGTATGCCATATCTTTTGCTTTTAAAAGATTATCCTCTTCTCCCAAGAATAATACAACCTCTCTATTTTCATATGCTTCTAGCTTTAGTTCTAATTCCATTGCAATACAAGAGTTCTCGCCAAGCCCACTTTGCTCTCCTAAAGTTACTGCGTTTATAGCCTTTGGATTGTCCACACTTCCATTACCAATAAATTCTTCTTTACTTCCTGTAAATGATTGAATTTTTTCATTACTTCCAGAATATACTACTGCTCCTTTAAAGTTATCAGTATACAAGTTCTCAGCTATAATTACATTGTTTTGCATATTTACATTTATATAGCCATTTGTTTGTATTTCATCTTCTCCTAGAACAGGCTTTATATAGTATAAAATTTTTAAGTTTTTCTCTTCACCTGATGTATTTTTTAGTTTTAATATATTTATTTTTATTTTGTTTTCTAATGCTACAAAAGTTTCTATCTCTTGTATTATTTGATTTTTTATTGTTTTTATAGTTACATATCCAAATCCATATTTAACATAATATTCCTGTGGTTCTTTTGTTATGTTTTGGCACAAACTCCAGAACCTGCCTGTTTCTTTATCTTTTATATATATTATTTCTGAAGGTATATCTATATTTGCGCTATTATTCCAAGCAGATATTCTGTTCAGTCTGCTGTTTTGACTCCAAGTAAATCCTCCTAAGTTTTGTGTTATAACTGTTCCGAAATTTTGGTTTGCTAATATGTTGCTCCAAGCTGTTGGTAATTTGTTTTCGTTGCTTATTCTCATTTTGTATTCTAACCCATCTTCTGTAAATCCACCATAGTCGTTATAATATTCTAAGTTGCTATATTCTTCATTAATTGTTTCAAGTTCATTATTCTCAATATATACCTTGGTATCTTCTTCTCCAATGTTTTTTATTTTATCTTCATAGTCCTCTTCTAAATCTTTAAGTTGTGTATCAATATTTCCAAGCGATGCATCAAGTGTTAAATTGCTTCTAAACTCTAATAGTTCTACATCCTCTTTTGATATTTCTTTTGCATTTATTACAAAAATTCCACCAAAAATATTTTTCAAAAATGCTAGTTGTTTATTTTGAATCTCATTTTCTATTTCAAATTTTATAAAATGCTCGTAACTGTTTTTTTCTTCATTTAAAATTACTAAATCAACATTTATATTTTTACTTCTAAAAAACTCTATTGCTCTTAAAGCATCTCTTACTACGTGTATATCGTTTACGTCTTTTATTTTTACAAATAGAATTGGCAAATCCCCTGATATTCCAAACTTCCATAGTTCACTTTGTGAATACACCCTTTTAGGTAGCTTTTGTAAGATTTCTTTTCTCATTGGGTTTTGGAATATTAAATAACTAAGCATCTTTTGATACTTTTCTATATCTTTTCCTTTTAACCCTAAATATACAGTTTCCGCTTCCGTTTTAGCTTTTGATAATTCAAACACTTTGCTTATTGTATTTGAATTTGAATAATTTTGTAACAATTTAATTGTTGTTTCTTCATCATATCCTGCTGATATAATCAAGTCTAAGGTAGCAGTTTCACCTGGTAATATCTTTACAGTTTTCTTTATTACTAAACCTGGATCTGTAACAAGTCCTAGATTTTTTGAAAATGGTTTTGAGTTTTTTATTGCTTCTGGTATACTAAAATTTCCTCTGCCCATAAACTTTTCTTTATCTATTTCGTATTCAACATCTCCTATTGTTTCATTTTCTGTATATAGATTTACTCCTGCATATATATCCTTCTGTTTAGGTTCACGTTTCTTTCTTTTAATTAAAATAATTCCATTTCCCATTTCTTTAAATATCAAAAACAGATTGTTAAATGCCGTGTGTGCATAGTCTTGAATATCTGTTGATAGCACAGGCTCGAAGTAGCTTGTTACTTCTAGTGTTTCAACATTGTTTCCATTGTTTTTAAGTTTTAATCTTCGTATTTCAACAGATTCTTCTGGTGCTACTGTTATCTTTGTTTCTACCTCTATACTGCCTTCTGTCTTTACATATTTAATTTTGTCTGGTGCAAAAGTCACTTTGCTCTTGTGTGCTGGAAGATTTGAGTATATCTGTTTTGTAGTTAAATTCTTAATATAAAAGAATATTCCCTGATTATAATCTGATGTCTCCTTGAATCTATTTATTAGTAAGTTATTGAATTTACTATATCCTATTCCTTTTAAATTAGATACTACTGTGTACTTTCCATTTGATATTACATTTGCTGTATTTAGATTTGTATTGATTTTTGTATATACTTTTTCGCTATAATTTTCATAGTCTTGCATTTTTAGTTTTTGTACTTTTTCCTTCTTTTCCTTTGTTATGATTGCTTTTTCTGGCATACGCTCTTGAAGTAAAATGTCTACTGCCTCTATCTCCGGATTATTGCTGAATCTGGTTACTAATATTTTATCATTTATTAAATTATTTATAGAAAGCAATATTAACCCCTGGTGATGTGCCATATACGTTTTTACAGGTTCATATGATTTACCGTATTTTAATCTTGATATTGTATAATCTATTGATTCATAAAATCCATATTCTCCATACATTTCCTGTTTTTCTAATTGTTTTAAATTTTCTATTGCTCCTTTGGGATCATATTTTAAGCTTAAAAAGATTGCATATGAAGATACTACCATATCTTCTTCTAAGCCTCTTTTAAATCCAAGCCATGGTATTCCAAATGCCTTGTATTGATAATTGTTATTTAAATCTCTTAAGTTAAATGCTGCTTCCGAAATTCCCCAAGGAATACCTAGCTCCTGTGCATATTTTTTCTGGCTCATTAGCATAAATCTACAAGATTCATCTAACAAACTGCCTTTATATGTTTTTATATTTATGTTTGGCATTAGATATTCAAACGCAGTTCCAGACCATGATATAAGTCCTTTGTATCTATTTAGATTTGTTAATGTTCTGCTTAGACTACTCCAATGTTTTACAGGCACATCCTTTTTTGCAATTGCAATTAAACTTGCTTGTCTTGATTCAGATGCTAGTAAATCATAATATGAATCTGTAAGTTTATTTTCTTCAATATTAAATCCTATTGAGAATATTCGTTTTTTGTAATCATAAAGCATTGAAAAATCTGTATTATTTATTATATTGTCTATTGTGTTTATTAAGTTTTGATTTCTTGTTTCTACCAAAAACTGCTTTAAGGTATATAAATATCCTATAAAGTTACCACTATCAACAGTTGATACATATCGTGGGAATAATGGTTCTAGCGTTTTTGTATTGTACCAGTTATATAAATGTCCATTCCATTTTTGAAGTTTTTCTATTGTTGTAAGCATTTTTCGGATAAGTTCTATTGCATTATCTAATGATATAAATCCTAAATCATAGCTTGAACATACTGCTAAAAGTCCTAAACCTATATTAGTTGGAGAAGTCCTATGAGCAACTTTTTCTTTTCTGTCTTCTTGATAGTTATCTGGTGGTAAAAAGTTGTTTTCTTCATTAATGTTTTCTTCAAAAAATCTCCACGTTTTTTTAGCTATTTCTAAACAATATTCCTTGTCTTGTTTGTTTATTTTATCTATGGCCTTTTCTTCTTTCTCCTCTTGACTTATATACCAAGCTATAACTGGTGCTATGCTAAATAATGCTCCAAATATATAAAATGATATTCCTCCTGTAATTATTCCTAATATTATTGATACCACTCCTGCAATTACATTTGCCAACATACTTTTATAATATGCTAGTAAATTATTTTTACTTTGCCTTTCTGCCTCTTCAGAAGTCATCCATTCTAATAGATTTTGTCTTGATATATTCATTCTATATATAGTTTTTACAATTGCATTTGTGTTACTATAGCTTCTGCTTGGTAATACCACTAATTCTAAAAAGCCTCTTATTATGCTTGCCTTTATTCCACTTATTGATTTTAAAGAGTTTTTATGTGCTGTTATAGATTCTGAATTTGTATTTTTCCTGAACACTATATAATTTATAATGTCTAAAATTGTGGGAGCCTCTAATGCAATTAAAGCAGTTAATAATACTGCCGTACTTGGTAGTTTATATATTGCTAGTATACCAGCTAAAATTAGCATAATAAATACTGTTACTACAATTAAACTTCTTCGTAAGTTATCTAATATTTTAAATCTTGATAAACTATTTAATGGATTTAACTTTTTAACTTTATCTTTTACTATTATTATATTTGTTATCCATCTAGCTATTTGCCAATCTCCTCTTATCCATCTGTGTCCTCTTGCGATATAACTACTATATTTAAATGGAAATCCATCAAGAAGCAAAATATCTGTTGTAAGCCCACACCTTAAATAACTTCCTTCTAATAAGTCATGGCTTAGTACTGTATTTTCTGGAATTTCATCACACAGAATTTTATGGAATAATTCTAAATCGTATATTCCTTTTCCTGTAAATATTCCTTCACCAAAATTGTCTTGATACACATCAGAAATTGCATTTGTATATGAATCAGTTCCACCTGCTCCTGCATATATTTTTGTAAATAGGCTCTTTCTACTTGAAATAAGGTCTACTCCTACTCGTGGTTGAATAAGTGCATGACCATCTATTATTATGTTTCTCCTTTTATCTAAAATTGGTTTATTTAAAATGTGTGCCATTGTTCCTATAAGTTCTTTAGCTGTTCCTAATACTAAATTTGTATCTGCATCTAGTGTTATTACATATTTTATAGTTAGTTTTGACTTTATTGTATTTGTTCTAAACTCATCTTTACCAGTTAATAAAAATCTATTAAACTGACATAACATTCCCCTTTTTCTTTCCCAGCCAAGATAACATCTTTCGCCTCTGTTCCAAATCCTATTTCTATATAGAAAATAGAATTTCTCTTTTTCACCTTTTGATACATATTTCTCATTTAATAGTTTTGATTGCTTTATTCCCTCTTCTATTATCTCTTTATCAAATGATTCTATCTCGTTTTTGGAAGAGGTACAATCTCCAAGAAGTGTGAAATATAAATTATTTTCTTTATTTGCTAAATAATATACCTCTATTTTTCTAAATAGCTCCTGTACCTTTTCTCTACTGTTTATAATTGTTGGTATAACTACCATTGTGCTATATTCTTCTGGTATTCCATTTGTTAATGCGAGTTTCGGTAATAGTGTTGGTGTTACGGTTTTCCCAAAAATGTAATTGATTACCTGTATATATATTTCTGAAATTGGAACTATTGCAAATATTGTTGATATAATTGCTATAGCTAGATTAATCTTGTTATAAATATATATTCCAAACAATATACTAAAAATTGCTGTAAACACATAAACTCCAGCAATATAATATATTGGTTTTTTGCTTCGTTTTTTTGATTTTATCCCTAGTTCATTATTTAATAAATTTTCTCCTTTATCTATTAAATAATATCCTATGTGTCTCTTTCTAATTTGTTTCGATTTTTGTGCGAGTTCTAGTATTTTCTTTGCTATATATATTTCAGACATTTTTGTTTTCTGTGATAGTTTCTTGATTTTATTCCTATAAAATTCCTTCGTTTTGTAATCCATTTTGTCATATACATCCGCTGGGTCTTGCCTTAATAAATCCTCAACACCATTAATTTCTTCAAAAAGCTCTAAGAAGTTTATTCTTGCTATTTCTCTTATACTTGTAATGCTGTTTCCAATTAATACTTTTTGCATTGCTATATCAAAGTGTTCTTTTCGTATTACTTCTGAAACTGTTAGTCCAAGTTTGCTAACTTGCTCTTCTAAAACGTTTAAATAAGCATTTCCTGTTTTCCCATATTTTTTTAATTTATATGACATATATTCTATAAATGGGTAACTTGAATTTTTATACATTTTTGTATTTTCTCTTATTTTTTTGTATTGTTGTTTGTTTGCTTCTTTTTTATCTATTAATCTTTCTACAATTTCTTCTACCTTGTATTTTTGAACTTGGCTTAAGTATATCTTTTCACATACTGCTCTTATATTTTCAATTATGGCAATATTTAAGAATATAGGTAAGCTCCATATTTCCTCCATACTTAAGGTTTTTCTACGTTCGTAAGCAAGCAAACTTAATTCTAGTGTTTCTGTATCTATTTTATTATCTGTATATGCAACAATTTCAGATGCTAATACATATACTCTTGCAAAGCCTTTATATAGTCCTCTACTAATTCCTGGAAAATCTTTATATTTTTCCCTTGTTAAATCATTTCTTATGTTTTTTACAGTTTCTTCAATAATATAGAAATTATCTAAAAGCCACTCTCCTGCTGAATATATACTTATATCAAGTTTTATATGTTCATTTAAAATGTTGTAGGTTTGCTGTATGAATTTAAAATTATCCATCAATCTGCTAATAGGATATGTCTCAACATTACTATTACCTGTTATTTCATAATTTACAGCAATTTTTTCCATATAGGTTTGCAATTGATCTTTATCTAAGGTTACTCCTTTTATATTTAAGTATCTATTTTTTTTCAAAATCAAAACCCTCTCTACTGGTAAATTTATTCATATTTTTACCAATAAAAAGGGTTTTATACGTAAATTATGTTTTTACTTCTGATACTAGCCCACTTGTTCCTAGCCTATCTGCTCCTGCTTGTATGAATCTTTCTGCATCCTCAAAATTTTTTATTCCTCCTGCTGCTTTTATTTTTTTGCCATTTATTATGTGTTTTTTGAATAGTTCTATGTCCTCTAAAGTTGCACCTGATTTGCTAAATCCTGTTGAGGTTTTTATGTAGTCCGCATCTGAACTTGATATTAATTCACACATTTTTATTTTTTCTTCTTCTGTTAAAAGGCAGGTTTCTATTATTACTTTTAATACTCTTCCTTTACATTTTGTCTTTACTCCATTTATTTCATTTAAAATGTAGTCATAATTTTTTTCTTTTAGTTTACCTATGTTTATTACCATATCTATTTCGTCTGCTCCATCTTTTATGGCTTGTTCTGTTTCAAACATTTTTACGTTGCTTAAATTATATCCATTAGGAAATCCTATTACTGTACAAATTTTCATTTTGTTTCCTACGTATTCTTTTGCCTGTTTTACATAACATGGTGGAATACATACTGATGCAGTATTACATTTTATTGCATCATTACATAATTTTTTTATGTCCTCTAAGGTTGAGCTCTGTTTTAACAAAGTATAATCTATTTTTTTTAATATTTCCTCTTTCATAAAATCCCCTTCCAAATTTATACAAATTTCTTCCTTTTATTGCTTTTTTATTTTTATAATGTTATAATCTAATTAACATATTTTTACTAAAGATTTAAGGATGTGATTGAAATGGATAATTTAATTGACGAAGACATCAAATTAAATGTTACTAAAGATAGTGTGCTTTCTCTTAATGAAATCATTGATGATAAAACTCCTGAAATGGTTGAAACAGCTGAAATAGAAGCTACTGTTACAGTTACTGATGAAGAGATATCTATTAATGATAAAGAGCTTGTTAATACTGAAGAAGAGGAGTGTACAGCACTTGTTGAGCTTAAACCTCGTGGATTACTTGTCGCCCAAACAATGTTTAAGAGAAGTATAAAAATTTCCATTAAATCATTTTTAATTTCCTTATCGCTTGGTTTTTTAAATTTATTTTTTTAAAATATTCGCCCAACCTTTAATTGGGCGTTTTTCTATTTATACTCATACCACATTCCTTTGCTTTGTAGTTCGTCTATCATTTGTTCATGTTCTGCATTTGTTTTTGTGAAATACAATTTTCCGTTTTTATCTGATACAAAGAATAAATAATCTGTTTCTATTGGGTTTATTACAGCATCCAGACTTATTTTGCTTATTGAACTAATAGGTCCAACAGGCAATTTACCCTCCATTCCTGGTCCTCTTGTATTGTATAGATTTGCTGCATTTATTTCCTTTTGATATAAATCTCTATCCCCCATATTTATTTTAACAGAGTAATATGTTGTAACACAACTTCCCAATGACATATTTCTTTCCAATCTGTTATAAAAAACACTTGCTATATTTAATCTATCTTCTCTGTACATTCCTTCTGTTTCAACTATTGATGCGAGTGTTAATAATTGATGGATTGTATATTTGTTATCATCTATTTTTTGCTTATATGGTTCTAAAACCTCCTCCATTCTGTCTAACATTTTTTCAAAAATTTCTTCTACTTTTGCATCTGCGTTTGATATTGCATAAGTATCTGGAAACAAATATCCCTCTAGTGAATAGTATATGTTTTTATTCTTTATTTCATCTGTTATAAACCAGTATTTGTCTATTAATTTATCTATATATTCCTCATTTTTTAGAACATCATATACATCTTCTTCAGTATTATTTGTTTTTTCTGAAATTGTTTTTGCAAGCCACCACATTGGTTTTCCTTCTAGATATGTTATTGTTATTTGGTTTGGGTCATACATTTTGCCTGTTTGTAACATTTCTGTTATTTCTTTTAAATTCATACTCTCTTTTAGGTAATATGTACCTGCTTGAAAATTAGATATTTTATTCAGTTTTACATATACTTTAAACGCTGTTTTGCTTCTTATTAGATTATTGTTTTTAAGAATTTCTGCAATTTTGCTTGTCCCACTTCCCATTGGTATTTCTACTTGTTTTTCTGTAATATTCTTACTTACTGGCATTGTTAGTATCCTATATGTTCCTATTATTAATAATATTGCTACTAGAATTATTGCTATTATTATTACAACCTTTTTCATTTTTGTCCTTCCTCCATTTTTTAATTTACTATTATATAGTCCACAATATCTTCATATACTTCTTTTTCTTTAAAATCTTTGTTCACAATTATGTTTGTTTTTATTCCTAATTCTCTTAAACGTGGAGCTAATTCTATTATAAATCTTTGCAAGTTATTATCTTCGTTATATACATACACGTTTATTCCATTTATATCATTTTTTCTTACTATACTCAACATATTTCTTATTAGTTGATATCTATTTTCAAATTTAGTTAAATTTATATCCTCTAAACTTATATTTGCCCATATTTTAGTGGCTTCACCATTATTGGTAAAACTTATATTTTTCAATAAAATACCATCATTGGTTATTTTAAATAAATCCTTTATTAATATTTTCTCTCCGCTCAATATTTATTATTGAGTTGTCTGTTATTTTAGCTGTTATCTCTTTTGTTTCTGGTCGTTGTTCCATATCTTGTCTTAGTATATACTCATCTGTTAATACATTTGCTTTTACATATCCTACTGTTCCATTTTCTGTTCTGATTTGGCGCCATCCTTTACTTGTTGTGTAAAAAGCACTTACAGTATCTCCTATCTCTAATAAACCTACCTCTTTTGATAAACTTCTTTGCTTATACCTTATTTTCGTGTTCTCGTCCACCCTAGCTTTTATCATACCTTCATTTAGATTATCTATTATTAAAGTATTATTGCTCTTTATATATTTTATTTCAATATTATATACACTTTTTATTTCATCTATTGGGATATACATTATATTATCTTGGTATATTATTGTGTATAATGTATCATTTGTTGCATCATTTACCCTTATGGTTTTATCTCCTACTTTCATACTTGCTACTGATATTGGTGAACTTGTTATTAACAGATCGTCTTCTTCATCAAAGTAAATTGTTTTATCTAAGAATTCCTTTATATCTTCTTTAGATAAATAAATTACTCCACCTTCATCTATATATATTGGATGCTTCAAATTTTCTGTAACGTTTTTTTCTCCGATAACTAAGTTTGTTACATCCTTAAATTTATCTCTCTTATAACCTGGTGCTATGTTTATTATATATGCTACTATAAGTAGTGCTATAATTCCAATAAATATGTTCCTTATAAATTTCCTTTTTTGTATTTTAATTCCCATATAATTTCTCCTTTTTTTCTTTTAATAGTATATCAGAAAAATAGAAAGATTAATATACTTTTTTGTAATTTTTTTATTTTTTTTTGCAACAAAAAAACACCCTAAGGTGTTCTTTTATTTATTATTATTCAGCTGTTTCAGCATCAGGAGAGTTATATGCTTCTAATATAGCATTTTGAATTTTCTCCCTTGTTTCAGCATTGATTGGATGAGCTATATCCTTGAATTCTCCGTTTGGAGTTTTTCTGCTAGGCATAGCTATAAATAATCCATTTT
>USJO01000016.1 GCA_900555075.1 uncultured Clostridium sp. | reverse complement strand
TATTTATTTATAATTAATTATTTTTTATTCTTATTTTTTTATTATTTATTTATAATTAATTATTTTTTATTTTTATTTTTTATATTTATTTATAATTAATTATTTTTTATTCTTATTTTTTTATTATTTATTTATAATTAATTATTTTTTATTTTTATTTTTTTATATTTATTTATAATTAATTTTATTTTTTTTCTTATTTTTTTTATATTTATTTATAATTATTTATTCTTTATTTTTATTTTTTTATTAATATTTTCCATAATATAACAGCTTTTTTCTTCCTTGAACCAGCCGTTTTTTTGTTGTCTTTTTGAAAAAATCGTGTTTTCTTGTTGTTTTTGTTTTCTTTTCTTAATGCTCTTGTCCGTAGGTTTGCACTTTTTATTTTTTTACTTTTTATCTCATTTTTAACACTAAAACACAAATTTTGGTTTATCTTAAATAATTATAAGTTTTCTTTTTTTAAAGTTACTTATAATTATTTTTTTTCTTTTTTTTATTTTTATATTATTTTTTTATAATTTTAATTAATTAAATTCCTCTAATATTTTATAAAATCTTTTTTCCTTAATTTTCGATTTTTGTGAATCGATGAATTCTAAACTTTTATTTGAATTATTTATACTTTTGTTTTTTTTCATTAAAATTTTCAAATGTTCTGCTAATTTTTGTGCCCCATTAAAAAATTTTACCTCTCCTAAAACATCTTTTATTTCTTTTTGTATTAAAGGATAATGTGTGCACCCAAGAACAACATTTTTTACTTTTCCATAATAACATTTTATATTATTTTCTAAATATTCCTTTATTTTTTTATTGTCTCCCTCTTCTATAATATCAGCTAGTCCCACACATGGTAATAGATATGTTTTGTAATTATTATACTTGTTATATAATAAATTAAATTTTTCACTTTCTATAGTCCCCTTTGTAGCCATTACAAGCGTTGGGTCATTGTACGCAAAATCATATACCATTTTATATGCTGGCTCAATTGCAACAAATATAATTTTTTTGTACTTATCTCTTAAAAATTGCGCAGCTTTTGCACTAGCTGTATTGCATGCAATTACAATCGTTTCACAGCCTCTTCCTATCAAATATTTAACAATATTATCACATATTTTACAAACTTCTTCATCTGTTTTGTCTCCATATGGATTATTTTTTGAATCGCTATAATAAATATAATTCTCGTATGGTAAAATTTTTATAATTTCCTTTAATACTGTTGCTCCTCCTATCCCTGAATCAAAAACTCCAATTTTATTATTTGCGCTCATTTTACACCTCGTTTCTTACATTCTCTCAGAATCCTTTTTAAACCGTTTTCAACTATTAATAATACCTAAATATGTTTTTTATTTTACAACGTCTTATTTTGTCTTTTTACACATAAATTAATTGATTATAGTAAAAAAGATAATCAACTATTCTTATAAGCTGATTATCTTATGGCGGAGATTGAGGGATTCGAACCCTCGCGGCCACTTACGCAACCCTAACGGTTTAGCAAACCGTCCCCTTCAACCTACTTGGGTAAATCTCCTTATAATTAATTTAAATAAATAGTGAACAATAAATAATATTCAATCCTAATAATTAATTATTCATTATTAATTATTCATTATTCACTATTCATTATTATTTATAGCTTGGCGGAGAGGGTGGGATTCGAACCCACGGTAGGCTACAAACCTACGCCAATTTTCAAGACTGGTGCCATAAACCAACTCGACCACCTCTCCACAATTGCAAGCAAGTATTAGTTTACCACGGTGCTTGCAAAAAGTCAATACCTTTTCACTATTTTTTTGAACAATTAGTTTACATAATTATTGTATTTTTTCTATTATGTTGTTTAATTCATCTTTTGAATTGTAATGTATTACTATAGTTCCAGATCTTTTTCCCGCATTCAATTTCACTTGTGATCCAAAAAAATTTCTAAATCTATCCTCAATTTCTCTATATATTGGTTCATATCTTGTTTGGTCAATTGATTGTTCTTTTTTCTTTATTTTCATTTGTTTTTCAACTTCTCTTACACTATCCCCTGTTTCTATAACATATAGCGCTGCTCGATATTGCTTATCTGGATCTTCAATATTTAGTAGACTTCTACAATGTCCTTCTGAAATATGTCCTTGTTTTACCAATTCAATAACTCTTGGGTCCAAATTTAATATTCTCATTGTATTTGCAATTCCACTTCTGCTTATTCCTAGTTTTGCAGCAAGCTCATGTTGTTTCATTCCATATTTTTCAATTATCTCTTTTAGTGCTGTTGCTTTTTCTATTGGGTTTAAGTCCTCTCTTTGTATGTTTTCTATTAATGCAACTTCTTTATTTTTTTGCTCTGTATAATTTCTTATTATGGCTGGTATTTCGCTTAAACCCGCCTTTTTTGCAGCCCTCCATCTTCTTTCTCCTGCCACTATTTGATAGTAATCATCCTTTTTTGTTACTATAATTGGTTGAATTACTCCATATTCTTTGATTGATTCTGCTAAATCTTCTATTTTTTCATCATCAAAATTCATTCTTGGTTGATTTTTATTTGGTTCTACCGATATTAATTTTAGATTCACTATTGACTCTCCTGCCTGCAATTTCTCCTCTTCTGCCACATTTAATATATTGCTTGAAAATAGTGCGTCTAAACCCTTTCCTAATCCTGTTTTACCTGCCATTTTTTATTCCTCCTAATATTAATGTTTCTTTGATTTTAATAGTTCATTTGCCAATTTTTCATAACACCTTGCTCCTTTTGAGCGTGGTGCGTATGCTGTTATAGGCATTCCATAACTTGGTGCTTCGCTTAATTTAACATTTCTAGGAATTATTGTTTTATAAACATTTTCCTTGAAATATTTTTTCACTTCGCTAATAACTTGATTTGATAAATTTGTTCTAGCATCATTCATAGTTAGTACAACACCTTCAATATATAAATCTTTATTTAGCTGTCTTTTTATTAAATTTACAGTATTCATAAGTTGTCCTACACCTTCTAATGCATAGTATTCACACTGTATTGGAATCATTATCGAATTTGCTGCGGTTAATGCATTTATAGTCAATAATCCTAAAGATGGTGGACAATCAATTATTATATAATGAAATTTATCTTGAATTTCTTCTATTTTATCCTTTATCTTTGTTTCTCTAGACATTGTATTTACTAATTCCACTTCTGCTCCAGCTAAATTTATATTTGAAGGACATAGATACAAGTTTTTTATCGGTGTTTTTACTATTGCTTCTTCAACGGTCGTCTCATTTATAAGCACATCATATGTTGATTTTTCAGTATTCTTCTCTATTCCTAATCCACTTGTAGCATTTCCCTGTGGATCCTCATCTATAAGTAATACCTTTTTACCTTTTTGAGCTAGTACTGTACACAAATTTACTGCTGTTGTGGTCTTTCCAACCCCACCTTTTTGATTTACAATTGCAATGACTTTACTCAATCTAATCCCTCCTTAAAACCGTATAACAATAATATAATTTTTTCATAAAAAAGTCAATAAAAAACAAAAAACTTCTGATTTTTTTTTGCAAAAAATAGCAAAAATTTACTGTCAGAAAAATTACGTTGTCTGACAGTAAACTCCGCTTATATCAAATGTTTCACGGCTTTCGTTATGTGTGAAACTGATTTTAAAGTGGTGAACTTGTTGGTGTGCCTGCTTTTCGCGGATATCTGTTTGGTAAATGTTTCACGGATAAGACACTAATTATTGTTCTTCTATTATCTGAATCTGGCAAAATAACCTCTTCAATATTTTCAATTTTACCACCTAATACTTCTAAAGCGTTGTCTGCTTCACGAATTTCCTCTTCAACATTTGGTCCTTTTAAACAAATACATTTACCTCCAAGTTTTACAAATGGCATCATATATTCTAATAGAACATTTAACTTTGCAACTGCTCGAGAGGTTACTACATCAAATTGTTCTCTATAATTTTTATCATTCCCTATATCTTCTGCCCTTGCATGAACTACATCAATTCCTTTTAAATAACACTTATCAATTACTTCTTCCAAAAATTTAATTCTTTTGTTTAATGAGTCAATTAAAACCACCTTGTTTTCAGAGTTTATTATCTTTAATGGAATTCCTGGAAAACCTGCGCCAGTACCAACATCTACAATTTTATCTTCTGTTTTTATTTTTTTAGCTATAGTCAAAGAGTCTACGAAGTGTTTTAATATAATTTCTTCTGGCTCAGTTATTGCAGTTAAATTAATCTTTTCATTCCATTTAATTAATAAATTCATATAATCATAGAATTTCTTTACTTGTGTATCATTAACATTTATATTAATTTTTTCTAGTTTTTCTTTTAGACTTGTTTTAAAATCACTAAACTCCATACTTTGTTCCTTCCTTGACATTTTATTTTCTTTTCATTTGTTCTAAGTGTATTAGAAGTACAGATATATCTGCTGGTGAAATTCCTGATATTCTAGAAGCTTGACCTATTGAGTTTGGTCTAAACTTATCCAATTTTTGTCTTGCCTCTAAACTTATTCCCTGCAAATTCAAATAATTAATTCCTTCTGGAAGTATTTTTGTTTCTAATTTTTTAAATTTCTCAACTTGTTCTAATTGAAGTTTTATATAACCTTCATATTTCACTTCAATTTCAACCTCTTCCTTCTCGCTTCTAGTTAATTTGGGCATATCTTTAACTATTTCTTTTAAATCTTCATATTTGATTTCAGGTCTTTTTAAAAGCTCTATTAGTTTTACACCATTGTTTAATTCTGATGAATTATGTTCTCTTAAAAACTTATTTACCTTATCTTCTGGTTTTATATTTATTGTTTTTAATCTTTCTATCTCTCTTTTAATATTTTCCCTTTTTTGAATAAATTTATTATATCTTTCCTCTGAAATTAAACCAACTTGATGTCCTATTTCAGTTAATCTCATGTCTGCATTGTCTTGTCTTAAAAGCAATCTATATTCCGCCCTAGAGGTCATCATTCTATAAGGTTCATTTGTTCCTTTTGTAACAATATCATCAATTAGAACTCCTATATAAGCATCTGATCTGTGCAGAATTATTGGTTCTTTTCCTTCTATTTCAAGGCTAGCGTTTATACCTGCAATAATTCCTTGAGCAGCTGCCTCTTCATATCCTGATGTTCCATTTATTTGTCCCGCAAAAAACATTCCTTTGATTTTTTTAGATTCTAAAGACAATTTTAATTGAGAAGGTTCTATACAATCATATTCTATTGCATATGCTGGTCTAGTAAACTCAACATTTTCCAAACCTGCAATTGTTCTGTACATTGCTATTTGTACGTCTTCTGGAAGTGAAGAGCTCATTCCTTGAACATACATTTCCTCAGTATCTAAACCCATTGGCTCAATAAATATCTGATGTCTCTCTTTATCACTAAACCTTACAACCTTATCTTCTATGGATGGACAATATCTTGGACCTGTTCCCTCTATTTTTCCTGCATATAAGGGAGAACGATGTAAGTTTTCTCTTATTATTTTATGTGTTTCTTCGTTGGTATATGTTAGATAGCAAGGAACTTGTTCTTTTTGTATATTCTCATTTTCAAAAGAAAATGAAACAATGTCTTTATCTCCATTTTGAATTTCCATTTTTGAAAAATCTAGACTTCTCTTATTTACTCTTGCAGGGGTCCCTGTTTTAAATCTTACCAATTCCATATCTAATTTTTTTAAACACTCTGATAGTTTGTTTGCAGGAAAAACACCATCTGGTCCACTTTCAAAACTAACTTCTCCAATATATATTTTACCTTTTAAATAGGTTCCAGTCGCTAATATAACTGCTTTTACGTTATATATTGCACCAATATTTGTTTCTATTCCCGTCACCTTACCTTTTTCAACAAAAATATCAACAACCTCTGCTTGTTTTACATATAAATTTTCCTGTTTTTCTAAAGTATGTTTCATTTCTCTTTGATATTTTTTTCTATCTGCCTGAGCTCTCAAAGAATATACAGCCGGACCTTTAGAAGTATTTAACATTTTAGACTGAATGAAAGACTTATCTATATTTTTGCCCATTTCTCCACCTAAAGCATCAATCTCTCTTACTAAATGTCCTTTTGAGGTTCCTCCTATATTTGGATTACATGGCATATTTGCTATGTTATCCAAAGTAATCGAAAATAATAATGTTTTGTGACCCTTTCTTGCACATGCAAGTGCAGCTTCGCAACCTGCATGTCCTGCTCCAATTACTGCAACATCAAAATCTCCTGCATTATATTTCATTTTTTACTACATCTCCTTTATGTTACTTTCCCAGACAAAATTTAGAAAAAATACTTTTAATAATGTCTTCTGAAACATTATCCCCTGTAATTTCTCCTAAATGTTCTAGAATCTGTTTAATGTTTATAGATATGATATCTATCGGCATAGATGCATTTAAATCATTTAAAGCCTTTCTCGTGCTTTCTATTGCCTTATTAATTAACTCTTGGTGCCTAATATTGGTAATTACTAATTCGTTATCTAAATTAATTTGATTCAAATTAAACATTTTTACTAATTCCTCAAACAATTTATCTAATCCTTCTTCTTTTTTCAGTGACATTTTTATAATTGGTCTTTCTGTTTCTTTAAATTCCTTGTTATCTTCCAGTAACTTTTGATTTAAATCCATTTTATTTAAAATAATTATTGATTTCTTTTCTTTAAGAAGTTTTAGTATTTCTCTGTCCTCATCACTTAAATTTACTGAACTATCAAAAACTGCAAGAACTACATCACTTTCCTTAGCAACTTTTTTCGACTTTTCTATACCTATTTGTTCTATCATGTTTTCAGCATTCCTAATTCCTGCTGTATCTATTATTTTGAAAGGAATTCCTTCTATAACAACCTGCTCTTCTATTATATCTCTTGTTGTTCCTGCAATATCAGTAACTATTGCTCTGTCCTCTTTTAAAATTGCATTTAATAAAGAAGATTTCCCTGCATTTGGGCTTCCAATTATAGCTAATTTTATTCCCTCTTTTAATATCTTTCCATTTTCAAAAGATTTTGACAATTTAATTAAATTCTGTAAAACATCATTTAATTTTTCCTCTGCAATCTTATTTGAAACTTCTTCTATATCATATTCTGGATAGTCAATATTGGCTTCAATATCAACCATTATATCAATTATTTTTGTTTTAATTTCATTTATTTTTTTTGATAAAAATCCCTCTAATTGATTAGCAGATTCTTGTGCTTCTCTTGTAGTTTTAGCATTTATAATATCAATAATAGCCTCTGCTTGAGCTAAATCAATTCTTCCATTTATAAAAGCTCTTTTTGTAAATTCTCCCGGCTCAGCTAAATCTGCTCCATTTTCCAAACAAATTTCTAAAATTTCCCTTAGAACAACAATTCCTCCGTGTGAATTAATTTCACACATATTCTCTGTGGTATAGCTTTTTGGAGCTTTAAAATATGAAACTAAAACCTCGTCTATTACCTTTTGTGAAGTTGGTTTAACAATTTTACCATATTTAATTCGATATCCATCAATTTCTTCAATGCTTTCAATATTTTTTTGTACAAAAATTTTATCTAATATTTCGAAACATTTATCTCCACTTAACCTTACAATTCCAATTCCTCCAATTGCTGGTGCAGTAGATATTGCAGCTATTGTTGACATTTTTCCCTCCTAATAATAAAATTGGCAGATATAAATATCTGCCCTTTTTTCTATTTTAATGTAATTACAATTCTTCTATGTGGTTCTTCACCTTTGCTAAAAGTTTTTACTTTGTCACTATTTTGTAGTTTTGTATGAATTATTTTTCTTTCATATGCTGACATTGGATCAAGTGTTACTGATTTTTTAGTTTTTATTACTCTTTCAGAAATTTTTTCTGCTAACTCCTCTAATGTTTTTTCTCTTTTTTCTCTGTAATTTCCAACATCCACAACAACCATTATCTTAGAAGATGAATTCTTATTAGCAATTGCTGATGCTATTGTCTGAAAAGCATTTATTGTCATTCCTCTATAACCAATTAAATGGCTAATATTCTTACCGTCTATCTTTACATTCACACAATAATCTTGTACAGTTACATCACATATACAATTCTCATCAAGAATTGAAACAAAAAATTCTTTTATTTTTTCAGATATTTTTTCTATTTCATCTAAATTTTTATTAATTTCTCTTTTTGGCTTTTTTATAGTTTTTTCGAATTTTTCAAAGTCTTCTTTTAAAGTCATTTCTATTTTCACTACTCTTGGTGCTAATATACTATAAAAACTTCTTTTCTTTTCTTCTTCAATTGTTTTAATCTCAACCATATTTTTGGTTGCATTTAATTTTTCTAATCCTTTTTCTATAGCTTCAGCTGTTGTCTTTCCTTCAACGATTATACTTTTAGGCATTTTCTTCCTCCTCCTTAGAGAAAATTTTATTTAAAACCAATCTTTCAATTATCATAGTAATATTGTTTACTAACCAATATAAAGCAAGTCCTAATGGTGCTACAAGCGAAATTGATACAGATAAAATTGGCATCATTAATGACATATTCTTATTCATTTGTGCAGCCATTTTTTCTTGATCCATTTCTTTATTTTCATTATTTTCTTTATCAACTCTTAATTCTTTATTATCTTCTTTTTTCTTTGTCATTGCTGTAGTAAATTTAATTGAAACAACAGAAGAAATTACATATAAAACAGGTATAATAAATACCTTTATATCTCTAAAGTTTTCTTGTGGTACTTTGCTTAAATCTAACCCAAGAAAATCCATATTAATATACATATCATTTTCCTTGATGTCATTATCTTTTAAGTATTCTATAACAGCCATTTCAGGGTATGTTTTGCTTATATTTTGTTCTCCGTTTTTTTCCTTTACCTCTGTAATTTGTTGTTCAATTTTTGCACTATCTATCTTTTTCATATATGTAAGAGGACTTCTTACTAAGTAAAACATTGATAAAATTAAAATAAATTGTATTATAACACTAAAGCAACCGCTAAGAGGATTAATTTTTTCCCTTTTATATAATTCCATTAACTCCTGATTTAGTTTTTCTGGATTTCCTTTATGTTTTACTTGTAGTATTTTCATTTCATTTTGAACTTTCTCGTTTTTCTTTAAAGTTTTATTTTGTTTAATAGACAATGGCAACATCAATATTTTTACTAATATAGAAAACAAAATAATTGCCAAACCATAGTTTTGCACTAAAAAATATATCCAGTTTAAAACATAACCAAATATATTAGAAAAAAAACTTATCATTATTTCCTCCTATTTTACAGGATCATATCCTCCCTTTGAAAAAGGATTACATTTAAAAAATCTTTTTAAACTTAAAAATAAACCTTTACATACACCATATTTTTCTATTGCTTGTTTTGAATATTCTGAACAAGATGGATAATATTTACAGTGAACACCATTTTTTTCAATTATAGGTGAAATATGTTTTTTATATTTTTCAATTAAAAATAAAAAGATTTTCTTCATACTCTCCTCTATATTAGATCTGATTTAATTAAAAGATTTTTAAGTTCTTCTTTTATTATATAAAAATCAAATACTTCAAAGTCTGCTTGTTTTTTCCATAGTATAATAATACTGTTTCCAAAATTTAATTTTTCTTCTATCAATCTGTAATTTTCTCGTAGCAATCTTTTAATCTTATTTCTTTTTACGCTATTTCCTGCTTTTTTTCCAATTGCTATACCTAACTTATTAATACTTTTGTTGTTTTTCTTTACAAAAATATCAAATAAATTTCCCCTATAACAATTTCCTTTTTTTAAAATGTTTCTAAATTCATAATTTTTTTTTATCATTACTGTTTTTTTCAATTTTATCACTCATCTTTTTAACATAATTAAACAGCCACTCTTTTTCTTCCTTTTGCTTTTCTAGCTTTTAAAACATTTCTTCCACCTTTTGTTTTCATTCTTGCTCTAAATCCATGTACTTTCTTTTCTTGTCTATTTTTTGGTTGATATGTCATTTTCATAGTATAACCCCTCCTCTAATTTAATCATAAGTGTTAAAATTATATATTAAAAGTATACTTATTGTCAAGTATTTATATCATTTTTTTAAATATTCTAATATTTTTTTTATTTATTATTGATTAATTTTTTATTTTTTGATATTATAATGTCGTAAATTTGGTGTTTATTTATTTAATACCTTTTTTTCTTAAAGAAAGTTTATACTGGAGGTTTATATACCAATGGAAAGCAGTTTGAACGACATATTGAACGAGGCAAAAGAACTACTAAAAGGCGAACTTTCTCTAATATCTTATAAAACTTGGATTTTACCTTTAGAAATTCAAGAAATAGAAAATGACAATGTCATTCTTATTTCTGATGATGCTTTTAAGAAAGACGCGGTAGAAACAAGGTTTAAAGATTTACTAGAAAATGCTTTTAGTATAATTCTTCAGAAAAAATGTACTATTTCAATAGTCTTAAAAAATGAAAATGATACACAAGATAAAACTTCAAATTTCTCAAATATTAATTATTCTAAAACATCTTTAAATCCTAATTATTCCTTTGATAATTTTGTTGTTGGAGATAATAATAGATTTGCACATGCTGTAGCATTAGTTGTTGCAGAATCACCAGGTACACTATATAATCCTTTATACATATATGGTGGAGTTGGTTTAGGTAAAACGCATTTAATGTATGCAGTAGGTAATGAAGTTGCAAAGAATCATAAAGATTATAGAATTCTTTATGTTACAACAGAAAACTTTATGAATGATTTTATAAATTCTTTGATAAAAGATAATGGAATGGAAGGTTTTAGAAACAAGTATAGAAATATTGATTTACTACTAATTGACGATATTCAATTTATTTCTGGAAAAGATCGTTTGCAAGAAGAATTTTTTAATACTTTTAACGATTTAAAAGACCATGGTAAACAAATAATTCTTACAAGTGATAAGCTTCCTAGAGATATTCCATTATTGGAGGATAGATTAAAATCAAGGTTTGAAGGTGGAATACTTGTAGATATTGCAATGGCCGATTATGAGGTTCGTTTAGCAATTTTAAGAAAAAAAGCTGAAGAGAAAAAGGTAATTATAGATGATGATATTCTTAAAAATATAGCAGCAAAAATAGATTCAAATATTAGGGAACTAGAAGGAGTTTTTAATAAAGTTGCAATACAAGCATCACTTACACATACACCAGTAACCTTTGAAATGGCTGAAAAAGCAATTAATGAATTAATAAGGCATAATTCATCAGTAATTTCTATTGAATACATACAAGAAGTTGTTTGTAATTATTTTAATATAACGATGAAGGATTTGAAGAGTTCTCAAAGGTCAAATAATATAACATTTCCAAGGCAAATAGGAATGTATCTTTGTAGAATACTTACAAACGAATCTTTTCCTAAAGTTGGAGAAGCTTTTGGTAAAAGAGATCATACAACAGTAATGCATGCATTTAAAAAAATAGAAAAAGACATTAAGGAAGATCCAAATACAAAATTGCTTGTGGAAAGTGTTAAAAAAATTGTCCTAAATAACAAACAAGCATAAAATAAATGATAAACCATCTTTTTCCAAAAGAATATTTGTTAAACATTTTTTTGTTTGAAAAAATTTCTTCTTTACTTACGGAAGAACTCGATAGGTTATCCATAGCCTTTTGTGAATATCTTGTGGATAATCTGTTGAAAAGTTGCTTATACACATAAGAAAAAGAATAATGTGAATAAATTTATTTTTTATCAACAATATTATCCACAAACGAATTACTTAGGGAAATAAGTTTTACACATGCTTATCCACATTATCCACAGGCACTACTAATACTATTACTATAATTATTATATTTATATAAAACAAAAATAGATTTTGAAAAAAGGAGTGAAGAATAATGAAAATTATTTGTGAAAAAGATAAATTATTAAAAGCAATAAATGCTGTTGTTAGAGGTGTTCCTACTAGAACAACAATGCCAATATTAGAAGGTATTTATATACAAACAAACAATAATGAATTAAAACTAACAACATATGATTTAGAATTAGGAATTGAATACATAATAGAAGCAGAAATAGAAGAAGAAGGAAATACAGTAGTAAATGCAACAATGTTTAGTGAAATAATAAGAAGATTACCAGATGCTGATATAAAAATAACAATAAATGAAAATAATTTATTAGTTATTGAATGTGAAGGGTCATTATATAAATTATCAACAATGGATCCAGAAGAATTTCCAGAA
Organism: uncultured Clostridium sp.; assembly: GCA_900555075.1. Classification (GTDB taxonomy): domain Bacteria; phylum Bacillota; class Clostridia; order TANB77; family CAG-508; genus UMGS1781. The sequence continues at coordinate 16,904 of USJO01000016.1, read as the reverse complement.
TTACCAAAAATAGAAATAGAAAATTCTTTAGAAACTGATCAAATATCATTAAGAAATATGATAAAGAAAACAATATTTGCAGTAAGCAATGAAGAAAACAGACCAATATTTACAGGATGTTTATTTGAAACTAATAAAAATAAATTAAATATAGTTGCAGTTGATGGTTTTAGAATGGGATGGGTAAGCAAAAACCTAGAAAAAGAAACAGAACAATTTAAAGCAGTAATTCCTGGAAAAACACTAAATGAAGTAAATAAAATATTAACAGATTCTTTTGATAATATAAGAATTGGAATTTCAAAAAATCAAGGTATTTTCGAAATGGAAAATTGTAAAATAGTAACAAGATTATTAGATGGAGAATTTTTCAAGTATGAAAGTGCAATACCAGGAACATGGGAAACAAGAATTAAAGTAAATAAAAATATTTTACAAAGTTGCCTAGAAAGAGTAAGTTTAATTTCATCATCAAGCATTGAAAAAGAAAAAAAATATCCTGTAAAAATAACAATAGATGTTGGAAAAATAACACTTTCATGCACAAACCAAACAGGTGATGCAAAGGAAGAACTATATTTAGAAACAGAAGGTAAAAAACTAGAAATAGGAGTTAACCCAAAATATTTTTTAGATGCTTTAAAAGTAATAGAGGATGAAGAAGTTTATATAGAATTTGGAAGTGACATTTCACCATATATTATAAAGCCAATAGAAAAACTAGAGAATGAATATGTATATATGATTTTACCAATCAGATTAAAATAAAGGAAAAAAAATGTATATAAAAAAAATAAAACTGGAAAATTTTAGAAATTATGATTACGAGGAAATAGAACTAAATGAAAAAACAAACATATTTTTTGGGGATAATGCACAAGGAAAAACAAATATTTTAGAATCAATATTTGTTGCAAGTTTAGGAAAATCATTTAGAACAAGCAGAGAAGAAGAATTAATTAAAGAAAATAAAAAAACAGCAAAAATTCAAATTGATTTTATGAAAAATAATAGAAAAGAAAAAATTAATGTTGAAATACAAGATAAAAAAAAGTTTTTCATAAATGATATTCCTATAAAGAAGCTAAGTGAACTAGTTGGAAAAATAAATATAGTTTTATTTTCACCAGAGGATATTGAAATACTAAGAAATGAACCAATCAAAAGAAGAAAGTTTTTAAATATTATGATAAGTCAATTAAGACCACAATACATATATCTAATGTCTCAATATAAAAAAAATTTAGAACAACGAAATAATTATTTAAAACAAATAAAATTTGAAAACAAACCAAAAGAAAATTTAGAAATATGGGATGAAGGATTAGCAAAAACAGGAATAAAATTATATGAATATAGAAAAGAATTTATAGAAAAAATAAATAATAAAATAAAAAATATTCATCTAAACATAACTGAAAATAAAGAAGACATAGAAATAAAATATATATCAGATATAAATGAAAAAAATTATATAGAAAAATTAAAAGAAAATCAAGAAAATGATATCATTAAAGGATACACATCAGTAGGAGTTCATAGAGATGATTTTAAAATATATATAAATAAAAAAAACACTGCAAATTATGGTTCTCAAGGACAACAAAGATCAAGTATAATATCACTTAAACTTGCAGAAGCAGAAGTTATTTATGATGAAATTGAAGAATATCCAGTTATTTTACTAGATGACTTTATGTCTGAATTAGATAAAAAAAGAGTAAAAGGTTTTATAAAAAATATTAATAAAAATCAAGTGTTAATTACCACAACAGAAGAAATAAATCTTGACACAATGGTGTATAATCTGTATAAAGTAGAAAAAGCAAAAGTAGAAAGGATAGATAATGATGGAAAAATTTGAGCATGAGTATAAAGCAGATCAAATTCAAGTTTTAGAAGGATTAGAAGCTGTAAGAAAAAGACCAGGTATGTATATAGGAAGTGTATCTGTAAGAGGGTTGCATCATTTAGTATATGAAATAGTAGATAACTCAGTAGATGAAGCATTAGCAGGATACTGTAAAAATATAAATATAACAATAGAAAAAGGAAATATTATAAAAGTAGAGGATGATGGAAGAGGAATACCAGTAGATATTCATCCTAAAACAAAAATATCAGCAGCAGAAACAGTATATACAGTATTACACGCAGGAGGAAAATTTGGAGGAGATAGCGGATATAAGGTTTCTGGAGGTTTACATGGAGTAGGTTCATCTGTTGTAAATGCTTTGTCAGAATGGACAGAAGTAACAATAAAAAGAGATGGAGGAATTTACCAAATGAAATTTGAAAGAGGCAAAACCGTTATGCCCCTAACAAAAATTGGTAATTCAAATGAAACAGGGACTACTGTAAGATTTTATGCCGATAGTACAATTTTTGAAACATTAGAATATGAATATGATGTACTAGAAAACAGATTAAGAGAAATGGCTTTCTTAACAAAAGGACTAAGAATAACCATAAAAGATGAAAGAGAAGAACCTGTAAAACAAGCAGAATTTTGCTTCGAAGGAGGATTAGTTTCTTTTGTTGAATATCTAAATAAGAACAAAGAAAAACTATATGAAAAACCAATATATATTGAAAAAAAAGGAGAATTTCCTATAGAAATTGCAATTCAATATACCACCTCTTATACAGAAAGCATATATTCTTTTGTAAACAATATAAACACAATAGAAGGTGGAACACATTTAGAAGGATTTAAAAGAGCTTTAACAAAAATATTTAATGATTATGCAAAAAGTCATAATATATTAAAAGAAAAAGATGGTAATTTACAAGGAGAAGACATTAGAGAAGGAATAACAGCAGTAATTTCAGTAAAAGTAAAAGAACCACAATTTGAAGGACAAACCAAAACAAAACTAGGAAACAGTGAAATTTCAGGACTTGTTCAATCAGCAATGGCAGAACAACTATCAAGTTTTCTAGAAGAAAATCCAGCAATTGCAAAATCTGTTTTAGAAAAATGTATAAGTGCATCAAGAGCTAGAGAAGCAGCAAGAAAAGCAAGAGAATTAGTAAGAAGAAAAAATGCTCTAGAAGGTTCAACATTACCAGGAAAGCTAGCAGATTGTAGTGAAAAAGATGCATCTCTTTGTGAAGTATATATAGTAGAGGGAGATTCTGCAGGAGGAAGTGCAAAGCAAGGAAGAGACAGAAAATTCCAAGCAATATTACCATTATGGGGAAAAATGCTAAATGTTGAAAAAGCAAGAGCAGATAAAATATACGGTAATGATAAACTAAATCCTGTAATATTAGCAATAGGAGCAGGAATAGGCGCAGATTTTGATATAACAAAAATACGATATGGAAAAGTAATAATAATGGCAGATGCAGACGTTGATGGTTCACATATAAGAACATTGTTATTAACCTTCTTCTTTAGATATATGAAACCTTTAGTAGAAAATGGAAATGTATATTTAGCACAACCACCACTATATAAATTATCAAGAAAAGGAATGAAAGATGTATACTGCTACACAGATGAACAACTAGAACAAAAACTAACAGAACTTGGTAGAGAGGGGATGAACATTCAAAGATACAAAGGTTTAGGAGAAATGAATCCGGAACAATTATGGGAAACAACAATGAATCCAGCAACAAGAACTTTAGTTCAAGTAACAATGGATGATGCAATAAAAGCTGATGAAATATTTAGTATTTTAATGGGAGATGATATTGCTCCAAGAAGAGAATTTATTGAAAAAAACGCAAAATTTGTAAGAAATTTAGATATATAAAAAAATCTAATAGCTCAGGTTCAACCCCTGAGCTATTATCGATAAAGCCTATATTAATCTTCAGCTAAAACCAAAATAAATAACTTTTTCACCTGGTACATATTACTATGCATTCAAGCAATTGGCCACTTATTTTAATCATTCGCTCGACTATAAAAACATCAAAAGAGACCACATTCCTCCCAAAGGGAATAAAAGCAATCCCTAAGGTAAATAAAAATTTAGATATTGATATAATCTTAACTCAGCTATAATATATACATTTTGACCATATAAACAAAGAAAAAACAAAATATAGCCTACATATACACATTATAACCTTCAGCTCCGACACTGTATAACCAAAAATAGCTATAAAATATCTTTGCTCGAACCATATAAAACCTTAAGAGACCCTATATGGCTCTTAGTTCAATTAATACAAACCTTATGATAATATTATGGCTTTTTAAAAAAAATATATTCATGAAATATTTGGAAATTTTGAGATTCAGTACATACCTGTCGAAAAATGTCGAACGATTTTTGTTGACAAATAAAAGAAATTAAGATATTATATTGTGCAGAGAAAGGAGTAATATTGAAAAATAAAAATAATACTGTCCAGCAATGGTTACCATTTGAAACAATTTTAGAAAATGGTATTATCAAATTAAAAAATAATTCTTATATTAAAATTCTAAATATATCGCCAATTAATTTTAATCTAAAGTCAAATCTTGAAAAAGAATCCATATTAAATTCATATAAAATATTTTTAAAAACTTGTAATTTTGATATTCAAATTTTAATCCAAAGTAATAAAGAAAATCTATCAAATCATATTTCAAAAATAGAAAAAAATAATTTAAATAATAATAATTTAAAAAATATTTCTAAAAAATATACTGAATTTATTCAAGAAATTAATAAAAAGAGAAAATCATCTTCTAAAAATTTTTATATTATAATAAAAGAAATTTCAGAAAATAAAAAAATAACAGAAGAAATGGAAAAAATAATTTGCGAAAAATTAAATGAAAAATATTTTAAAATAAAAGAAAGTCTTTCAAGGTGTGGAAATATTGCAACACAATATGATACAAAACAGGAGGTGGAAAATATTATTAATTCTTTTTTAAATACAAGAAAAGAATTAAATATATTATGAAAAAAATAACAAAAAAAATTGAAGGAATTATTACAAAAAAAGATGAAATATCCCCAGCATATATAAGTACAAAAAACCCAAAAAACATTGAAATAGATGGAATATATTATTCTGGAATAATTATTGTAAATTATAATAGAGAAAATATCGATTTAATCTTAAAAAAAATAATTGATACAAACATAAATATGAATATTTCAATATTTTATGAAAAACAAGACAGTTATAAAGTTATAAGAGACTTAAGTTATCAAATTGCAAATGTTGGTGTAGATTTGAAAGATGGAAAAACAAATAATATGGAAGTTGATATTGCAGCATTTACATATAATGATGCAAAATACATAAGAAAAGAAATACAAGTAAACAATGAAGATATATATTTTTTGTATATTTATTTAACAGTCTTTTCAAACAGCGAAAAAGAATTAGAATTTTTATTAAATAAAATAGAAGGAATAATAGAAAGCACTGGAATGCAAACAAGAAGAGCAAATTTTAGAGAAGAACAAATATTAATTTCTTGTTTTCCTTTTATGATAAACCATAAAGATTTAAAACCAGCAGCCAAAAGAAATGTTTTAACATCAGGATTAATAAGTACATATCCATTTATATCTTCAGCAATTTTTGATGAGGAGGGTATTTTTTATGGAACAAATATATACAATGAATCATTAGTTTTTATTGATAGATATAAAGAAAACAAATATAAAAATGCTAATATGTGTGTTTTTGGAACAAGTGGATCAGGAAAATCTTTTTTTACAAAATTACAAATAATTAGATATAAATTATTAGGAATAGAGCAATATGTAATAGATCCAGACAGAGAATATAGTAATTTAGCAAAAGAATTACAGGGCACAATAATAAAAATTGGAGCGTCAACGCAAAGCTATATTAATGTATTAGATATTAGACAAGAATCGATAGAAGATGAAAAAGGCTATTTAGCGACAAAAATTAGTAGATTAATAGGTTTTTTCAACCTAATATTTGGAAATTTAGACGAAGAAGAAAAGGCAATTTTAGAAGAAAAAATAATTGAATGTTATAAGCAAAAAGGAATAACTTTTGATGACAATACACTTTATAAAAATGATAAAAATAAAATAAACATAAAACAAATATTCAAAGAAAGCAAAGATATGCCTTTATTAGAGGATTTATATGAAATATTAGGACAAGATAAAAAAACAAAAAAAATGCAAATAAAGCTAATTCCATTTATAAAAGGCTCATTAAATTTTTTTAATAATTACACAAATGTTGAATTAAATAATGAATTAATAATTGCTGATATTTATGAATTAGGAGAAGAAAATTTAAAATATGGAATGTACTTATTTACAGATTTATTTTGGGACAAAATAAAAAAAGATAGAAAAATAAAAAAAGCAATTTATTTAGATGAAGTATGGAGATTAATTGGAGTAACCTCGAATAAAGATGTTGCGAGCTTTATTTATAAAATATTTAAAACAATTAGAAAGTTTGGCGGAAGTAGTATTGCAATAACCCAAGACATTTCAGATTTGTTCAGTTTAGAAAATGGAATATATGGAAAAAGCATAATAAATAATTCTAGCAATAAAGTTTTCTTTTCACTAGAAGAAGAAAACATTAATATATTAAGTGAATATACGAAATTATCAGAAAAAGAGAAAATTGAAATAAGATCATTAAAAAGAGGAGAATGTTTAATTTTTGCAGGAGACGAACATATTTTAACAAAAATAGAAAGTGCTGAATATGAAAAAGGAATAATTAATAAATAGAAATATAATAAAAAAATAAAAATTATTAAAATAGTTATTTAAAATAAGGAGATATTAATGAAAATTATAACAGCAATAGGAAACGAAGAGATTAATAAAAAAATGAAAGAAAATAAAATGGAGATAATTGGAAAAGATATTCAATATATGGAGGCAGTTATAGAGGTAATAGAAAAAAATCCAAGTGTAGAATTACTAATACTTAGCAGTATTTTGCCTGGAGATTTAAACATATATGAATTTATAAATATAATAAAATATAATAATCCAAAATTAGAAATAATAATTATATTAGAAAAAGAGAATCAAGAAATGAAACAATTTATGATATCAAAAGGAATTAATAATTTTTATTATAATAACAAAAATACAATAAATGAAATAATAGAAAAAATAAAAATAATAGAAAATAAATCAGATAAAAAATATCAAGAAGAAAAAATAAAAATAATAAAACAAAAAAATAAAAAAATAATAAATATAATTATTAAAATAAAAAACAATATAATAAAAAAAATAATAAAAAAAAAAAATAAAAAAATAAAAAAAAATAAAAAAATAATTTCAATAATAGGACCACCTCAAGTTGGAAAGACAATTTTTTCATTATTATTAAGTTTAAATTTTAAAAATAAAAAAATATTAATAATTAATTTAAATAAAAAAAATGACATTGAAGTAATAATAGGAAAAAAAATAAAAAATAAAACAATTAATTGGAGAAAAAACATCGATATAGTTCAAGGACAAAACAATAAAAGCAACACGGAAAAAATATTTATTAAAAATCAAAAAGAAGAACAACTTAATAAAAATTATGAAAAATATGATTATATAATTATAGATTCAAATAATCTTTTAGAGGAAAAAGAAATTGTGGAAAAAATAAATTGTTTTGTTCTTTTAGTAGAAGCAAATTTACTAGGGATAAACAAAACAAGGTATATTTTAGAGGAACTAATAAACAACCAAAAAATCCAAAAAGACAACATAAAAATTGTGTTTAATAAACATACCAAAACATCAATAAACACATTTTTATTGAAAAAAATATTTATTGATTTTGATATTATTGGATATGTACATTATGACAAATACTATAATTTTTTAATAAATAATAATTTTAAATTATTAATAAAAAAAATAAATAATAAATATTCAAAAATAATAAAAAAAATAAAATAAAAACAAAAAGAAAAATATAAAAAACAATAAAAATAAATAATAAATATTTAAAAATAAAAAAACAACAATAAAATAAAAATAAAACAGATAATAATAAAAATAAATAAAAAAAGGAGGATAAAAATGTATCAAAAATTATTAGATAATATAGAAAACTATGCAAAGGAAAATAATTTAGATTTGGAACAGGCAAAGGAACAGGCTAAATTGGAAAAAAAACAAAATTCATTTTTAAAAACTAATATTGGACAAGCAATTAATGGTGCACTAGATATAGGATTAAAAATAGTATTGCCAGACTGCATTGAAGATGAAGTGATTTCAGTCAAGGAAAGCCTTGTAACAGAAGGCTTTTCAGCTGCAGTTGATACTGCAATTGAAGAAGCGACAAATTTAGGTAAAAGTGCAATGGGAATTTTAACAGGTACTTTCGAAAACATTTCTCAAATAAAAAAAGCAATTGAAAAAGGTGGTTTAATTGATACTATGTCAGATTTATTAGATACTGCAATAAATTGGGGGAAAGATCATGGATATATAAAAAAAAGCATTGCATCAACTTTAAAAAAAGGGAAAAACACGGTAATGAAAACAATAAAAAATGGTGTAGATAATACACTTGAAAATCAAGTAGAAGCAGTAGAAAAAATTGAGGGATATATAAGTAAATGGCAAAAATATTATGAAGAAAAAAATTTTCCCAACATGGAATATCAATACAAAAAAATTGAGGAAAATTTACAAGAGATTATACCTTTAGAAAAAATATTAAAAAAAGCAAGAACAATAGAAAATTTACATAAATTAATAAAAAACAATAGCAATAAAGAAGATAGATTTAAACTAACAGAGCAAGAAAAAGAATTAGCGGAAATGTTAGTAAATTAACAGTAAAAAAAAGAAATAGAGAAAATGAATGTATCAATTTTCTCTATTTCTGTAGATATAAGTTTTATATTATATCTACACCACGGAAAAAATAAATGAAAAGAATAACACTAATATGCTAATAATAAGCATATATCTAGTATAGAACAAAAAGTTATAAAAGTCAATACATAAAATTGAAAAAAATAAAAATAAAAACGAAAAAAGGTAATGAAAACGCTTGAAATTTTTGTTTTCTTCATATATAATAGGGATGTTAAAATATGTTAGAAAAGAGGACAAATAATGGACAAAATTGAAGAGCAAATAATTAAAAGAGATATTGAAGAAGAAATGAGAACAGCGTATATTGATTATGCTATGAGTGTTATTGTTGCTCGTGCATTGCCAGATGTAAGAGATGGTTTAAAACCAGTTCATAGAAGAATTTTATATACAATGAATGAAGATGGATTTACTCCAGATAAGCCATATAGAAAATGTGCTACAACAGTTGGAGACGTTTTAGGAAGATACCATCCACACGGAGACTCATCTGTTTATGATGCATTAGTTAGAATGGCACAAGATTTCTCATTAAGATATATGATGGTAGATGGACATGGAAACTTTGGATCTATAGATGGTGACCCTCCAGCAGCTTACCGTTATACAGAAGCAAGAATGTCTAAAATAGCACAATATATGTTGTCAGACATAGATAAAAACACAGTAGATTTTATGCCAAACTATGATGACAGATTACAAGAACCAACAGTATTACCAGCACGAATTCCAGCATTACTCGCAAATGGTTCATCAGGTATAGCCGTAGGAATGGCAACAAACATACCACCACACAACTTAACAGAATTAATAAATGGAATTATAAAAATAATAGATGAAGATAATGTTACAGATGAAGATTTAATGACAGTTATAAAAGGTCCAGATTTTCCAACAGGAGCAACCATCTTAGGACGTGAAGGAATAAAACAGGCATATACAACAGGACGTGGAAAAATTACTTTAAGAGCAGAAGCTGAAATTGAAGAAATGTCTGGCGGAAAGCAAAGAATAATAGTATCTTCACTACCATATCAAGTAAATAAGGCTAAATTAATAGAATATATAGCAGACCTTGTAAAAGAAAAAAGAATAGAAGGAATATCAGCAATAAGAGATGAATCAGACAGGGAAGATAAAGTAAGAATAGTGATAGAACTAAAAAGGGATGCAAATCCACAAGTTGTTCTTAATTTATTGTATAAAAACACACAAATGCAAGATACCTTTGGAATAATAATGCTTGCATTAGTTGATGGTGTTCCTAAAATACTAACATTAAGAGAATGTTTAGACCATTACATAGAACATAGAAGAAAAGTAATATTAAGAAGAACAAAATTCGAATTAGACAAAGCAGAAGCAAGAGCACATATATTAGAAGGTTTAAAAATAGCATTAGACAACATTGATGAAGTAATTAATATAATTCGTTCTTCATATGATGATGCAAAAGAAAGGTTAATGGAGAGATTTGGTCTTTCAGAGATTCAGGCACAAGCAATACTAGATATGAGACTAAAAACATTATCAGGATTGCAAAGAGAAAAAATAGAAGAAGAATATAATGAACTAATGAAATTAATTGCTCATTTAAAAGAAATATTAGCAAGTGAAACACTAGTATATCAAATAATTAAAGAAGAATTAATTGAAATAAAAGAAAAATTTGGAGATGAAAGAAAAACAAAAATAATTGCAGCAGAAGGAGAAATTGATGTTGAAGATTTAATTAAAGAAGAACAAAGCGTAATAGCATTAACACATTTTGGATATATCAAAAGAATGCCAATAGATACATATAAAAGCCAAAAACGTGGAGGAAAAGGAATTACAGGAATTTCAACAAGAGAAGAGGATTTCGTAAAAGAAATATTTACAGCCTCAACACATGATACAATATTATTTTTCAGTAATAAAGGAAAACTATATAGGCTAAGAGGATATGAAATACCAGAATCTGGAAGAACAGCAAAGGGAACAGCAATAGTAAATCTATTAAGCCTAGATGCAGGAGAGAAAATATCAACAATAATACCAATACAAAATTTCGCAGAAGGAAAATATCTATTATTCGCAACACGAAATGGATTAATAAAGAAAACAGCATTAACTGAATATAATACAGCAAGAAAAACAGGATTGCTTGCAATAACTTTAAAAGATGATGACGAATTAATAGACGTAAGACTAACAGATGGAGAAGATAATGTAGTATTAGTTACAAAACAAGGAATGTGTATAACCTTTAGTGAAAGAGACGTAAGACCAATAGGAAGAGTATCACAAGGAGTTATAGGAATAAGGCTAGATGAAGGTGATACTGTAATAGGAATGGAATCAATTGTACAAGGAAGCAAATCTACTCTTCTTGCAATAACAGAAAATGGTTTTGGAAAAAGAACAGAACTAGACGAATATAGAGTACAAACAAGAGGTGGAAAAGGAGTTATAACATACAAAATTACACCAAAAACAGGAACAATAGTAGGTATAAGAATAGTAAATGAAGATGATGATGTAATGTTAATAACAGATACAGGCACAATAATTAGAATAAATGTTACAGAAATAAGTGTTTTGGGTCGTTCAACACAAGGTGTAACATTAATGAGAACAAATGAAGGGAAAGTAGTAAGCATAGAAAAAATAGTACCCGAAAGAGAAAATTAAATAATAAAATAAAAAAGATAATATTTTCGCATTGAATATTATCTTTTTTTTTGTTAAAATAGATGTAGAAAAAGGAGACTAGATATGGGTTTAAGATTTATCTGTGGAAAAGCTGGAACAGGAAAAAGCACCTTCTGTTTTAATGAGATAAAAGAAAAAATAAAGAATAAAGAAAAAATATATATAATTACACCAGAACAATTTTCATATTCAGCAGAGAAGAAATTGCTAGAAGATTTAAACGAAGATGCCTCAATAAATGCTGAAGTAATAACCTTTAATAGAATGGCAAAAAGGGTTTTTAATGAAGTTGGAGGGGCAAATAACATATTAATTTCAAAATCTAGCAAAGCAATGCTAATGTATTCAATTCTAGAAAAAGAGAAGAAAAATCTTAAATTTTTAAGTTCTTCAAAAGATAACATAGATTTAGCGTTAAAAGAAATAACTGAATTTAAAAAGAATAATATAACAATTCACAAACTAGAAAATGGAATAGAACAAATTGAAAATGAACAATTAAAAGAAAAATTAAACGATATAAAAATTGTATTTAATGCATATGAAAATTATATGCAAAACAAATTCATAGATGAAGAAGATGTTCTAACAAAACTATATAATAAGTTACCCCAAAGCAAGATGTTTAACGATACAATAGTTTACATAGATGAATTTATAGGTTTTACAAAACAAGAATATAATATTTTTACAGAAATATTAAGAAAAGCAAAACAAGTAAATATTACAATTTGTACAGATAGCTTAGAGGAAAATACAGAAAAAGAAGGTGATATATTCTATTTCAACAAGAACTTTAAAAAGTTATTAACAAAATGTGGACAAATTGTGGATGAAAAACAAGAAAAACCTGTTTTGCTAAAAACCAAATATAGATTTAAAAATCCAGAAATTAATCATCTAGAAGAAAATATTTATAATAGGGTGCCTTTAAAATACAAAGGGAAAAATGAAAACATAAAAATATTTTTAGCTAATAATCCTTATACAGAATTAGAATATGTTGCACAAGAAATTACAAGATTATCACGAGAAGAAGGATATAAATATAGTGACATCGCAATAATAACAAAAGATGTAGAAGCAAGTAATAATATAGCAAAAGCAATTTTTTCAAAATACTCAATTCCTGTATTTATAGATGAAAAATATGAAATAACAGACAATATAATATTAAAATATATTCTTTCAGTTTTAGAAATATTTTCTAGCAATTGGGACACAGAAACAGTATTTAATTATATTAAATCAGGATTTTTAAATTTAGATAAAAATGAAATATATAAGCTTGAAAATTATTGCAAAAAAATGGGAATTAATAGAAGAAAATGGTACAAAACAAAATGGAATAAATATGAAGACTTAAGAGAAAAAATTGTAACACCATTATTGGAATTTGAAAAAGAAATTAACAAAGAAAAAACAGCTCAAAATATTTCAAAAAGAATATATGATTTTATAATAAAAAATGATATACAAAATACAATTAACAAAAAAGTAAACAAACTAGAGGAAAGTGGAGAAAATAGAATTGCAAAAGAGTATCAGTCAAGTTTAAATATTTTGATAGATGTTTTAGATGAAATTGTTGCAGTTTTTAAAGATGAAAAAGTAACAATGGATAAATATAAAGAAATTATAAAAATAGGTTTAAGAAACAAGGAATTAGGAGAAATACCACAAAGCCTAGACCAAGTTATATTAGGAAGTATAGACAGAACAAGAAGTCATAAAGTTAAAGCAATATTTATAATAGGAATAAATGATGGCGTTTTTCCAAGCATAAACAGAAATGAAGGCTTTTTAAATGACAAGGATAGAGAAACATTAAAAGAAAAAAAACTTGAAATTGCTAAAGGTACACTTGATAATTTATATGAAGAACAATTTAATATATATAAAGCATTAACAACACCAGAAGAAAAGTTATACTTATCATACACATCAACAGGGAAAGATGGAACAGCTCTAAGACCATCAGTTATTATTTCAAAAATTAAAAAGATATTTCCAAACATAGAAGAGGAAAGCGATATAATAAAGCAAAAGGCAAATATAACAAATCAAAAAGCAACATTTGAAGAATTATTAAAAAACATTAGAAAAATAGAAAATGGAGAAGAAATAGACGACATTTGGATAGACGTTTATAACTGGTATAATAAAAATGAATATTGGAGTGACAAATTAAGAAACAGTTTAAAAGCATTAAAATATACAAATATAGCAGAAACGATAAAAAAGGAAAACATAGAAAGACTTTATGGAAGCACTTTAAAAGCAAGTATTTCAAGACTTGAACAATATATTCAATGCCCATTTTCTTTCCACTTAAAATACGGACTTAAATTAAAAGAGGAGGAAGAGTATAAAATAAAACCATTAGATACAGGGGCTTTTATGCATAAAATAATAGACACATTTTTTGAAAGAATATCAGACATTAATATAGACGAAGAGAAAACAGAAAAAATAATAGATGAAATAATAAATGAAGAGTTAAAACTTGAGGGTAACTATATTTTCTCAAGTTCACCAAAATTTATAGTATTAACAAACAGGCTAAAAAAAGCAGTAAAAGAATCTATTAAATACATAATGTATCAAATAAAGTCAAGTGATTTTGAAGTTGCAGGAAATGAAGTAGAATTTAACGAGAAAATTGGAAATATGGAAATATACGGAAAAATAGACAGAATGGACATTGGAAAAAATGAAGATGGAGAATACATAAGGATAATAGACTATAAATCTTCAGACTATGATGTAAATTTAAACCAAGTAATAGCAGGAAGGCAAATTCAGCTTATGACATATATAGATGCAATATCAAGGCAGGAGAACAAAGAACCAGCGGGAATATTCTATTTTAAGTTAATGGAACCAATCATAAAAGACAGTAAAAACTTAAGTGATGAAGAAATTGAGAATAGAATAAGAAAAAGTTTTAAAATGAATGGTTTAATTTTAGCAGATATAAAAGTTGTAAAAATGATGGATAAAAAACTAGAAACAGGTTATTCAGACATTATTCCTGTTTATGTTGATACAAAAGGCAATTTAAATATGTCAAAATCAAGAGTAATAACAAAAGAAGATTTTAGCAACCTGCAAAAAACAGTAAGAAAAATAATAAAGCAAATATCAAATGAAATATTAAACGGCAAGATAGAAATAAAACCAATGTATGATAAATTAGGCAAAAAGGCAAGTTGTGAACAATGTAGTTATAAATCAATATGTGCATTTAATCCAAAGATAAATAGCTATGAATATTTACAAAAGAAAACGAAGGAAGAAATATTAGACGAAATAAGGCAAATAAAATAATAAGGAAGGGAAAAATATGGATACAATAGGTTTTTACGCAGGTTCATTTGATCCATTTACAAATGGACATTTGCAAATTGTAAAAAAAGCTACAAAATGTTTCAGCAAAGTAATTGTAGGAATAGCATATAACAGCGAAAAAAAGGTAAGAGTAAACAAAGAAAAAATGAAACAAGCAATAGAAAAAACTTTTAAAGATTTAAAAATAAAAAATGTTGAAGTAGTTCTATATAAAGGACTTACAGCAGATGAAGCAAAAAAACACAATGCTACAATACTAATAAGAGGTTTAAGAAATGGTACAGACTATCAATATGAAGAAAACATTGCAGAAACAAATGAAAAGATATCAGAGTTAGATACTTGCTATTTCAGAGCAGGAGAACTTGGATATTTATCATCAAGTCTAGTTATGGAGTTATATCAAAATGGAGTAGATATTAAACAGTTTGTGCCTAAAGCAGTTAAAGAAACTATAGAAAAAGAGGAGTAAAAAATGGTAATAGGTATTACAGGAAACTCTGGTTCTGGAAAAAGTGAAATTGCATCAATCCTAGCACAAAAAATAAAAGCAGAAATTATAGATGCAGACTTAATTGTAAAAGAATTATCAGAGCCAGAACACACTTATTATAAAAAAATAATAGAACTATTTGGAGAAGGTATATTGGAAGGAAAAAAACTAAACAAAAAGAAAATTGCAGATATAATATACAAAGACAAAATGAAAAGGGAACAACTAAATAATCTTACATATATATATATAGTAAATGAAATAGAAAGCAGAGTAAAAAACATAGAAAACAGAGATATAATAATAGATGCACCACTTTTATTTGAAAGTGGACTAGATAAAATTTGCAACTTTACAATAGCAGTACTAGCAGATGAGCAAATAAAGATAGAAAGGATTTGCAAAAGAGACAATCTGGACTTAAAAACAGCAAAACATAGACTATCAATACAAGAAAAAGACAAATTTTACATTTCAAAAGCAGACTATATAATCAAAAATAATAAAAAAAAAGAAGAAATAAATTTGGAGGAAATATGTACGAAAATTGGGAAGAATTAGAAGAAGTATGTAAAAATTGTAACAAATGCAAATTATGCGAAGCAAGAAAAAATGTAGTAATAGGAGAAGGAAATAAAAATGCTGATATAATGTTCATAGGAGAAGGACCAGGAGCAGACGAAGATGAACAAGGGATACCATTTGTAGGAAAGGCAGGACAACTTATGAACAAGGCTTTGTCAGGATTAGGAATTAATAGAGAAGAGCTATACATAGCAAACATAGTAAAATGCAGACCACCACAAAACAGAAATCCAGAAAAAGAAGAAGCAGAAGCCTGCAAAGAATATATAAAAGCACAAATTAAATTAGTAAGCCCAAAAGTAATAGTACTTCTTCGGGAATGTAGCACTAAAGAACATATTAGGGGAAGAATATGGAATAACATCAAGCAGAGGAAAATGGTTTGAAAAAGAAGGAATAAAAATTTTACCAACATTTCATCCAGCAGCACTATTAAGAGATGAAAGCAAGAAAATATATTTTTGGAAAGATTTGAAAATGATTAAAAAGATTTAAAAACGGTATTGACAAAGAAGTGATATTATATATAATATAAATTATAAAAAAAACATATAGACAAGTAGTAAGTGTCTAAGGAAAGGAAAAAGATATGAAAGAGAGAAACAAAGGAATAACTCTAATAGCTTTGATAATAACTATAATACTATTATTAATATTATTAGCAGTAAGTGTAGATTTGGTAATAAATGAAAATATATTTATAAAATCAGAAAAAACAGTAAAAAGAGCAAATGAAAAAACAGACCAACAACAAGCAATAGAAAACGAATTGTTTGGAGAATTAAATTCTACCAAACCAAAAGGAATAAAATCAAAAGAAATAATCCATAATTTCCAATATACAGATAACACTTTAGCAGAATTAAAGTGTGATTGTGAGACATGTAAAAAAACAAACCCAAGAGGAAGAAACTATAAAATAGGGCAACAAATAAAACTAACAGATAGCGAAACATTATTAACAGATA
>USJO01000015.1 GCA_900555075.1 uncultured Clostridium sp. | reverse complement strand
AAGGGATAAACGCTGAAAGCATCTAAGTGTGAAGCCCACCCTAAGATAAGATATCCCATACCGTAAGGTAGTAAGAAACCAAGAAGACGACTTGGTAGATAGGTTGGAGGTGTAAGTGCAGTAATGCATTAAGCTAACCAATACTAATAATTCGAGGGCTTAACCAAAAGAGGTTAAAAGACTTTAAAAAGACTTTATAGCCTAAAAAAGTTAAGAATAAATCGGTAAAAATAGTTTAGAAGTAGTTAATTTATCTGTATATTTTTGAGTGTGCTAAGCAGAAGAAGGAAGACATTAAAGGCAAAAAAAGCCAAATACATAGTTTTAGATTTTCTGGTGATAATGACAATGAGGGTACACCTGTTCCCATACCGAACACAGAAGTTAAGCTCATTAATGCTGAAAATACTTGCGAGTTACCTTGCTGGGAAGATAAGTAGTTGCCAGATTTTTTTATGCAAATTTTTATTTAAAAATCTTCAATTTATTTGAAGATTTATTTTTTTGTCATTTTAAAGTCATTTTCAAATGATAGAATGTTTTTATTAAAAGAGAGGAGTTTTTTAATTATGGAAATTTTAAAGGTTGAAAATTTAGTTAAAACCTATGGTAAAGGGGAAACAAAAATCAATGCAGTTGATAATGTTTCATTTACTGTAAACAAGGGAGAATTTGTTGCAATAGTAGGAGCAAGTGGAAGTGGAAAATCAACTTTATTACACTTAATAGGAGGTGTAGATAGACCAACATCAGGTAAAGTATATATAGATGGAAAAGACATATATTCTTTGAATAACGATAATTTAGCAATATTTAGAAGAAGACAAATCGGCCTAATTTATCAATTCTATAACTTAATACCAATATTAAATGTAGAAGAAAACATCACTTTACCATGTGATTTAGATGGTACAACAGTTGATAAGCAAAGGTTACAAGATTTACTAAAAACACTAGGACTAGAAAACAGAAAAACACACTTACCAAACCAATTATCAGGAGGTCAACAACAAAGAGTTTCAATAGGTAGAGCAATGATTAATAATCCAAGTATAATGCTTGCAGATGAACCAACAGGAAACCTAGATTCAAAGGCAAGTGAAGAGATTATATCACTTCTTAAACTTTCAAACAAAAAGTTTAATCAAACAGTAATAATAATCACACATGACTTAGAAATTGCAAAAGAGGCAGAAAGAGTAATTACAATAGAAGATGGAAAAATTGTAAAAGATGAAAGGAATTAGAAATGAGTATTTTAAATAAATTTACAGTTAAAAATTTAAAACTAAACAAGAAGAGAACCATTGTTACTATAATAGGTATTATGCTCTCAACTGCACTTATTTGTGGAGTTGCAGGTTTAGTTTCTAGTTTTAAAGCATCACTTATAAATTGGATAAAAGTTCAAGATGGAAACTATCATGTAGCTTTTCATGATATTCCAGTAGAGAAGTTAAAATATGTAAGTAAAAATCAAAAAGTTAAAGATTATTATTTAGTAGGAGATGTTGGCTGGGCAAACTTAGAGAACTCTACAAACGATTATAAGCCTTATGTACATATTTTAGAATATGATAACAAGGCATTAAAAAACTTGGGTGTAAACCTTACAGAAGGTAGACTTCCAGAGAATTCAAATGAAATAGTAATTTCAGAGCATATTATAACAAATGGTAGAGTAATTTTAAAAGTGGGAGATGAAATAACTTTAGACGTTGGAAAAAGAGTATCATCAGATGGTGAAGAACTAAATGAAAATAACCCATTGCTTAATGGCAACACTCTAATAGTTTATGATGATGAAACAGATTTAGAAGAAAAGAAAACAGAAAAAGTTGAAGAAACTGAATATATTGAAAATACAACAAAAAAAACATATAAAATTGTAGGAATAATTCAAAGATTATCAAGAGAAGACTTTTCATCACCAGGATATATAGTTATAACACACATGGATAAAATTCCAGAAAAAATAGATATCTCAGTATTATACAAAAATCCAAAAGAATATGAAGAAATTGCAAAAGATATATGTAAAACATTCGGAATAATGTCTTTAAATGAGATAGATATAAACACAGAACTTTTAAGATTTGAAGGCGTTATGAGTGAAAACATGATGACTGTGTTATACACAATAGCAGGAGTAATTATTGCTATAATTGTTATAAGTAGTGTGTTTGTAATAAGAAACAGCTTCAGTATATCAGTAGCAGAGAAAAACAGACAATATGGAATGCTTGCAAGTATTGGTGCAACATCAAAGCAAATTAAAAGAAATGTAATATTTGAAGGAATGATAATTGGCTTAATTGCAATACCTTTAGGAATAATCTTAGGAATAGTTGCAATAATGATTTTATTACAAGTAGTAAACTATTTACTAGTAGATATGCTAAATAATTTAAGCTTTATATACAGCATAAATCCACTTGCAATAGTAGTATCAATAGTAATTTCATTAATTACAATATACCTATCTTGCCTAATACCAGCAATTAGAGCATCAAAAATTTCGCCGATTGAGTCTATAAGAGGAAACAAAGATATAAAAACAAAAGCTAAGAAACTAAGAACATCACGTCTTACAAAAAAGATATTTGGAATAGGTGGAGTAATTGCAAGCAAAAACTTAAAGAGAAGCAAAAAGAAATATAGAACGACCGTAATATCATTAGTAGTAAGTATTTTTATATTTATATCACTATCAAGCATATTAAACTTAGGTACCAAAGTATCAGGGCTTTATTACAAAGACTTTAAATTTAATATATATGTAGACAATGGAACAAAAGAAATATATGAAGAGCTTGCAAAATTAGACAATATAAAGGAATATAGCTATTATTACCACACAAGTTTAGACTTTGATAATATGAAATATGCAAGTAAATTCGGTAAAGAAACAATGCGTTATGTAGGAAATAGTATGATATCCTTAACTGCATATAACAATGAGTATTTTAAAAAATATATAAAAGAACTTGGTTTAAACCCAGAAGACTACAAAACAGTAGTTCTTTTACAAGATGATGCTATTAGATATAATGATGATGGAAGCAAAACAATAGATAGACTATACAAAATAAAACCAAATGATAAGATTGAAGTAGGAAGAGTAGACAAAACATATAATATTACAATATCTAAATGTACGGCAGATGATAGTAAACCAATGGGGCAAGAAGCTACGTATTATAATGATGGTGTAATTATAGTTTCAGAAGACTTTGTAAAAGAAGTACTTGGAGAAGATATAAATGATAGTTCTTTATATGCAATAGGAAGTTTACTAATTAATTCAAGCAACTCACAAGAATTAGAAAATACATTAAACGACTTAATTAAAACAAATTCAAAATACACAGGACTTACAGTATACAACTATGATAATTATGTGGACCAACAAAGAAGAATGGTTCTAGTAGTAAAAATCTTCCTATATGGCTTCATATCAGTAATAACACTAATAGGAGTAACAAACATATTCAACACTATAACCACAAATATGATACTTCGTAGCAAAGAATTTGCAATGTTAAAATCAATAGGAATGTCTAAAAAGGAATTCAACAAAATGATAAGACTAGAAAGTATAATGTACGGAGCAAAATCTCTATTAATAGGCATACCACTAGGAATACTAGGCTCTTATGGAGTATATAAAGCCTTTGCACAAGGAGTAGATGTAGGATATATGATTCCATACCCAGCAATAATAATATCAATAGTATTTGTATTTATAATAGTTGGAATAACAATGAAATATTCGCTAGATAAAATAAATAAGCAAAATATTATAGAAACAATAAGGAAAGATAATATATAAAGAATAAGGGCAGAGAGCAAATCTGCCCTATATTATTTTACCAAAATATGTTATAATAATTAAAGAGGTAATTTATGAAATCAATTTTAATCGTTGAAGATAATGAAGCCATAATCAAGGGCTTGAAATATTTATTAGAGCAGGAACAGTTTCATGTTATAGCTTGCAAGAATATTGAAGAAACAATGAATGTTATTGGAAAGCAAGATATAGATTTAGCTGTTTTAGATATAACCTTGCCAGATGGCAGTGGGTATGAGATGTGTGAGTATATAAAAAAGTATACAAATACCCCTATAATTTTCTTAACCGCAAGAGATGAAGAACAAGATGTTGTAAAAGGGTTAGACATGGGAGCAGAGGACTATATTATTAAGCCTTTCAGAAATAGAGAGCTATTATCTAGAATAAATAATGTTCTAAGAAGATTTAATACAGAAAGCAATAAAATTATATATAAAAACATTCAAATAAACTTAGATGAAAAAACAGTTTTTGTAGATGGCAAAGATATTGGTTTAACAGCATTAGAGTACAAAATTTTGGTTCTATTATTTACCAATATTGGCAAAACCGTAACTCGTGAACAAATCTTAGAAAAAATATGGGATGTTTCGGGAAATTTTGTAAACGACAATACTCTTACTGTATATATAAAAAGAATAAGAAATAAGCTTAGAGAAGCGGACTACATAAAAACAATAAAAGGAATAGGATACCAAATACCAGGAGGACAAGACGAGTGAATATATTTAAAAACAGAAATTCTAGAAAAACAATAGTACTAGGAATAATTGTAATATTTATATCAACTGCAATATTTTGGATTATAAACAATATTCAGTATAAAAAATATCTAAAAATCGTAAATAATAAAGTAGATAGCATAATAAACAAGGTAATTCAAAAATATCCAGATATTACAGAAGATGAAATTTTGGATATTGTAAAGGGTGATGATGTTTCTACAAATAGTGTTTTAAGTAAATATGGCTATACTTTAGATATTTCATACATAAAAGCTTTGGGAGAGCAAATTGAAACAAACAAAAAACAAAATATAATATTAATTATAACTTTTGGAACAGTAACACTTGGAATTTACTTAATCTATGTTATAATACAAGAGAAAAAAATAGCCCAAATTAATGAATACATAAGGCAAATTAATAATAAAAATTATATTTTAAAAATAGAAGAAAATGATAATGGAGAACTATCAAAACTTAGAAATGAACTATATAAAACAACCGTTCTTTTAAGAGAAGCAGCAGAAATAAGTGAAAATGAGAAAGAAAACTTAAGTACAGCCATTGCAGATATTTCACATCAATTAAAAACACCTCTTACATCAATTAGAATAATGCTTGATAATATTCAAGATAATCCAGATATGGAAAAAGCTGTAAGAGATGATTTTATTCAAGATATAAGCAAGCAAATAGATTGGATAAGTTCACTTGTAATATCACTTTTAAAAATTGCAAAGTTTGATGCAGGAACAATAAAAATGGAAAACAAGGAAATTAATGCAAAAAAATTAATAGACACAGTAATTTCAAACTTAGCAATTATAATAGAATTAAAAAATATTGAGGTAATAACTAATATTGATGAAAAAGCCACATTTGTAGCAGACTATAAATGGCAACAAGAGGCATTAACAAATATTTTAAAAAACGCAATAGAGCACAGCAAAGAAAATTCTAAAATTTATATAACAGCAGAAAATACAAGCTTATTTTTGAAAATAATTATTAAAGATGAGGGAAGCGGAATTGATAAAGAAGACTTAAAACACATTTTCCAAAGATTTTATAAAACAAAAAACAGCAATGAAAATAGTATTGGAATTGGACTGCCACTTGCAAAGGCAATAATAGAACAAAGCAATGGATATATAAAAATTGAATCAAAGGTTGGGAAGGGAACTTCATTTGAAATAAAATATTTAAAATAAAGGAGAGAAAATATATGTCATTTTCAACTGATGTAAGAGATGAATTAATGTCACTTAAAATGTGGGATGTTAACAGCAATTTAAAGCAAGAAGAACAAATTGCGAGATTACAATTAAGAGAAGCTTTTATTAAATCAGGTTCAATAACTGACCCAAATAAAGAATATCATTTAGAGGTTTTATTTAAAACAAAGAAAAAAGCAGTAGAACTTCAGAATTTATTACTAAACTTTGAGATCCAAAGTAGAGTTATAAAAAAAGGAAATGGATACATAACATATATAAAGAATAGTGAAGATATAGTAAGCTTTCTTGCTCTTATTGGTGCAAATAGAGGTGTACTAAGATTTGAAGAAATACGTGTATTAAAAGATGCGAGAAATAATGTAAACAGAATAGTAAACTGCGAAACTGCAAATCTAAATAAAACATTAGGAGCATCAGAAAACCAAATAAAAGCAATAAAGAAGTTAAAGAAAAGTCATAAATTCAATTATTTACCAGAAGAACTAAAAGAAGTAGCAGAAATAAGATTAAAAAATCCAGACTTATCTTATGAAGATATAGGAAAACTATTAAAAAATCCTATTAGTAAATCCGGTGTAAGTCACAGATTAAATAAAATAATTAGAATGGAGAAGGAACAAAAAGATGAATAAAAAAGAGATTGGTTTATACATACATATACCATTTTGTGCCCATAAGTGTGATTATTGTGATTTTATTTCTTTTGCAAATAAAGAAGATAAAATAGAGCAATATATTAAACAGTTAAAGGAGGAAATAAACCAAGAACGTTTAGAACAATATAAGATTACAACAATTTATATAGGTGGAGGAACTCCATCATTTATAAAAAGTAAAGATATTGTAGAAATATTAAAATTAATAAACAAAGAAGATACAGAGGAAATTATAATAGAAATAAATCCAGGAACTGTCACAAAAGAAAAATTACAGGACTACTATAATGCCGGTATAAACAGATTAAGTATAGGTTTACAAAGCACAGACAATAATATTTTAAAGCAAATTGGTCGTATACATACTTATGAGCAATTTTTAGAAACGTATAATCTGGCTCGAGATGTTGGCTTTACAAATATAAATATAGATTTAATGATAGGTTTACCAAACCAAGAACTTTCAAATTTAGAACAATCTTTAGAAGAGATAATAGAGTTAAAGCCACAGCATATTTCAGTATATTCTTTAATTCTAGAAGAAGGAACTAAACTAGAAAAACAAGTAAGAAATGGACTATTAAAACTTCCAGATGAAATAAAGGAACGTAAAATGTATTGGCTTGTAAAAAATAAATTAGAAGAAGCGGGATACAAACATTATGAAATATCAAATTTTGCAAAAGAAGGGTTTGAAGCTAAGCATAATATCAATTGCTGGGAACAGAAGGAATATATAGGAGTAGGCTTGGCTGCTCACTCATATATAAATAAAATAAGATATTCAAATACAAACAATTTGCAAGAATACTTAAATAATATAAAGAACAATAGAACTATACACGAGCTTCAAGATGAAGAAATGCAAAGGAAAGAATACATTTTGTTAGGTTTAAGAAAAATTGAAGGTGTAAATATACAAAAGTTCAAGCACAAATTTATTGAAAATCCCATATACTTGTATAGAGAAGAATTAAACAAATTATTTACGAATAAATTAATAGAAATAGACGCAAACTATATAAAATTAACTAAAAAAGGAATAGATTTGGCAAATTTAGTATGGGAGGAATTTGTTTGAAAAATATAAAATATTTTGACCACGCTGCAACAACTGGAGTAAAAAAAGAGGTTTTAAAAGAGATGTTACCATACTTTAATATAGAATATGGTAATCCCTCTTCTATTTATGGGATTGGAAGAAGTGCCAAAAGAGCAATAGAAGGAGCTAGAGAAAAAGTAGCAAAAGTAATAAAAGCAAAACCAAATGAAATATACTTTACTGGCTGCGGAAGTGAAAGCGACAATTTGGCAATAAAAGGAATTGCATATGCATTAAAGCAAAAGGGAAACCATATTATTACAAGTAAAATTGAACATCATGCAGTTTTAAACAGCTGTAAAAGCTTAGAACAAGAAGGCTTTAGAGTAACTTATTTAAACGTTAATAAAGATGGATTTGTTAATTTGCAAGAATTAAAGGAGGCAATTACAGATAAGACAATTCTAATAACAATAATGACCGCAAATAATGAAATAGGAACAATTGAACCAATAAAAGAAATAGGAAAAATTGCTAAAGAAAAGAATGTATATTTCCATACTGACAGTGTTCAAGCAATTGGAAATATTAAATTAGATGTACAAAAGATGAATATTGATAGTTTATCTATGTCTGCCCATAAGTTCTATGGACCTAAAGGTGTTGGGGCATTATATGTAAAAGAAGGAGTACCATTTATAAAACTTCAAGATGGAGGACATCAAGAAAAGAACAAAAGAGCAGGCACAGAAAATACAGCAGGAATTATAGGCCTAGGAAAAGCAATAGAATTAGCCTATAAAAATATAGATGAATATAATGATAAATTACAAAAATTAAGAGACTATTATATATCAGAGGTTGAGAAGGAAATACCGGGAGCAGTTTTAAATGGACATAGAACAAAAAGATTACCAGGGAATGCAAATATATCATTTAAAGGAATAAATGGTGGAGACTTATTATTAGAATTAGATGAAAAGGGAATATGTGCATCGACAGGTTCTGCTTGTAATACAGGTTCAACAGAGCCTTCACATGTACTTGTTGCAATAGGACTAAGACCAGAGTATCTACAAGGCTCACTTAGAATAACTTTTGGAGAAGAAAATACGAAAGCAGATGTTGATTATCTTGTCTCAATTTTAAAAGAAATAATATTGTAGATATATAATAAAAGAAAAGCCCTAATATAAAGGGCTTTTAGATTTTTATACCTTTAACCTTTTCATTTGTTTTAACTCTTCACCTAATTTTATCATACTCTCTTTTCTAACTTCATATGCTATTTGATATTCTTTTAAAACCTGTTTGTAATTTTCCAATGTTTCTCCAGATACAAGAAGCTCCTTGATAACAGCTGCATAATATGCTTTGTCTGAATCGTTAGAGGCTTTATTCATTTTGTTTTCATATTCAATAATCTTCTCTAATCTATTTGCTTCACTTTTTAAATAATCCACATATAGACCTAATTTATAAAGCTCATATTCTGTATCATCAATAATAACCTTAATTAATGCCTTTACTACTTTAGGATTTACTTTACCAATTTTTTCATTTTTAGCAGTTTTTAAAGTATCAGTTTTTTTAGATGGAACTGTTTCAGAAATTAGTATATTTAAAGTTTCACATACTCCAACGTGAGACTTATATTGCCTTTTGCTAGTAATAGCATCAAATTCATCAGCAACTCTAATTATTTGACCTTCTAAAGGAATATCGTTTTGGGTAAGAGAACGGGGATAACCTGAACCATCAAGCCCTTCGTGATGATAAATAGGTCCTGCAGCATATGGACGTAACTTCTCATCTCTCATACACATTTCATAACCAATAGTAGTATGGCTTTTCATTATTTTATATTCTTCATCAGTTAGAGAGCCATTTTTCTGTAAAATTGATGGAGGTATAAATTGTTTCCCAATATCATGTAAATAAGCGCACATAGTGCAATAAACAGTAAAATAATCCTTCATATGCATATATTCACAGATTCTACAAGTCAAATTTGCAACATGCTCTGAATGTAGTCTAGTGAATACATCTAGGCTATCAAGCATTGCAAGCTGATATCTCATACTTTCATTTAAGTCATAACTTTTTAAATTTGTACTATTATAAAAATCAATCTTAAATTCTTTCATAATAAACACCCAAGACAATTTTACAATGAAACATAAAAATCGTCAATAATTAATTAGAAAATTACAAGTAATTTTTTTACATCATCCGCATATAATGAAATAGATTTATTATAGGAGGGAAAAAGATGGATTATGAAGATTATATGAGAAGCATTTTAGGATATAGCCCAATGCCAAATAATATTTACACAAATTCATACGATAATTATTACTATGATATGGATTATTTAGATAATCGTAATAGTAATGCTACAACAGAAGTGATAGAAAGTATGTACCCAGATATATATAGAATAGTATACCCAATGGTGTCTCGAATTTGTGCACAAAATAGTCAAAGAGAAATTACAAGAGAATTAGTAGATAATATGACAGAAGAAATCTATCTAAATGTAGAGCCAGAAGAAAGGCAGAGTACAATATCCACAGCCAGACCAATTCTAAAAAATGGAGATGTAAGAAATCCAAATGCAAAAGAACCAGAGGTAAGAAACGAAACAAGGCAAAGAAATTTTCTGTTAAGGGATTTGATAAGAATATTGATTTTAAGAGAGTTGCTAAGAAGACGTCAAAGACCACCAATGCCACCTATGCGTCCACCAAGACCACCAATGCCACCTATGAGACCATATTAAAAAAGATAGTATAATTTTCCTCAAAAATAACAATAATAAGTTATAGAAAGGGGAAATATTATGAAGGTTAGAGATTGTATGTGCAATCAAGTATCTTGTGTTAATCCACAAACTACAATAAATGATGTTGCAAAATTAATGCAACAAAATCACGTAGGATGTATTCCAGTATGTGACACAAACAAAAATGTAGTAGGGCTAGTTACAGATAGAGACATAGTTTTAAGAGGTGTAGCTTGTAACAAAAATACCAATACAACGCCAATTAGCGAAATTATGACAACAGCAGTATATACAGTAACACCCGATGAAGAACTAACACAGGCAAGCAAGATAATGTGTGATTGCCAGATTAAAAGAGTTCCTGTAATTGAAAATGATACAATAGTAGGAATCATAACATTAGGAGATTTAGTAAATGCAGAAGGTGTAAATAGTAAGCAAGTAACAACAACAGTAGAAGGAATATGTAGATGCGGAAATGATAGCAAAAATAATCAATAAAAACCTGCAGAGGCAAATAATGCCTCTGCACATTCAAAATACATATTTAAGGAGATAAATAATAATGATTGTTGATGTTGGATATTGGACAAGAATATTAAAAAACATATTGGTACTTACAGTATCAATTATTTTAATATTTTTAGTTTTGAAACTTGCAATATTTTATATGCCATTTTTAATAGGTTTTATAATATCACTATTTGTTGAACCATTAATAAAACTTGTTGTAAAAAAAACTAAATTAGAAAGAAAGAAAGGAGCAATAATAATTCTAGCAATAATTTTCATAATATTACTAGGATTACTTACTTGGGGTGTTGTAACACTACTAACAGAAAGTTCCAACTTATTGCAGAGTTTAAATAAGTATATACAATTAATTTATTCAAAAATTAATGAATACATGAAAATAATAAAAGATGGAAATAGTAAGATACCAGTAGAGATAGTAACAATAATTGAAAAATCCACTGATAAAGTAATAGTATTTATTACAAACTATGTATCCACCTTTTTAAGTAAAGTTACACAAACAATATCAGCATTACCAACAATTGGAATTTATACATTTATAACTTTACTTGCAACATATTTCATCTGTACAGACAAATTGTATATTATAGACACATTAGAACATCAATTGCCAAAAAGATGGGCTAAAAAGATAGGAATACATTTAAGAGAGATTATAAAATCATTAGGAGGATATTTAAAAGCAGAAGCAATACTTATTATAATATCATTTTTTATAGTTCTAATAGGTCTTTATATACTTAAGTTCCTAAATTTTAATGTTCCATATCCATTTTTAACAGCTTTAGGAATAGGATTTGTTGATGCATTGCCAATACTTCGGCTCAGGAACGGTAATGATACCTTGGGCAATTATTGTAGCTATCAATGGAGACTTTAATCTAGGAATAGCTATAATTATTATCTATGCTACTATTTTAGTTGTAAGACAATTATTAGAGCCCAAAATAGTAAGTGGAAAGATAGGAATACATCCAATATTTACGCTTATTGCAATGTATACAGGATTTAAAATTATTGGAATACTAGGACTTTTTGTTGGACCAATAATTTTAATCATATTGAAAAATATATTTAGTGTAAGTATAGAAAACGGAATAGTAAAAAGTATATTTTTATAAATATAAAATTTCTTTCAAAAAACTATACAAAATCATGGTTACAGATATGCTATATATAAATAAAAAAATAAAAAGAGAGGATTAATTAATATATTTTAGGATTAAAACAACTAAAATTTGTACAAAAATATATACAAATAAAGGAAAATGTGTTACAATAACCTAAGTGAAAAATCAGTGGACAAAATTGTTTAGAAGTGAACTCTTTACATAATATTTGCAATATAAATTCTGGCACAATTTTGGCACAATTTGTTCAATAAAGAACCACACAAACCCATATAAATCAACAAAGAACAATAAAGGAAATTTTTGGAAAGACATACAAGTGAAAACCTTGAAAAGAGCTTAAACACTGGTATGTAAGAAAGAGGAGGAGAGTTATATGTCAGGACATTCAAAATGGCATAATATTCAAGCAAAAAAAGGTAAAGCAGATGCAGCAAGAGGTAAAATATTTACAAAATTAGGAAGAGAATTATTAATGGCAGTAAAACAAGGTGGTCCAGATCCAGTAGGAAATTCAAAACTAAAAGATGTAATTGCAAAATGCAAAGCAAACAATATGCCAAATGATACAATAAATAGTGCAATAAAAAAAGCAGCTGGAGCAGGAAGTAATGAAAACTATGAGGAAATTACATATGAAGGTTATGGACCTAATGGAGTTGCTATTATAGTAAATGCTTCAACAAACAATAAAAATAGAACAGCAGCTGATGTAAGACACATATTTGATAAATTTGGAGGAAACTTAGGAACTTCAGGCTGTGTATCATATATGTTTGAGAAAAAAGGCGTATTAGTAATTGAAAAACAAACTTGCAAATTAGAAGAAGACGATCTAATGATTCTAGCATTAGAAAATGGAGCTGAAAATATGGAAACATCAGAAGAAGTTTATGAGATAACTTCAAATCCAACAGATTTTTCAACGTTAAGCCAAGCTTTAGAAGAGAACGGTATAAGCTTTTTAGAAGCAGACATAAAAATGGTACCAAATAACTATATATCTTTAGATGAAAATGGTACAAAAAGAATGGAATTAATATTAGAAAAATTAGATGAATTAGATGATGTAATAGACATATATCATAACTGGGAAGAGTAGACAAAAGCAACTGCAAACGCAGTTGCTTTTATGAATAACAAATAATGTTACTCTTAGATAATAAGTTGAAATATTTTGCTAAATTATAACTATTTTTTTTGTGTAGTCTAGATTTGCATCTGGATTTTTTTTGTATCCTAATGTATATATATTGGTAGCTAAAATATCCTTTTCAAGCATATTTTTAAGAATTCTATTAGTGTTATTACTTTTATTATTGTCCATAAATTGTTTTACTGAGGTAATTACATTCAACTTCTTATTTTTACTCAACTCAGACAATAAAAACTTTCCATTTTCACTTATTCCTAATACACGCATATAAGGAACAACTTTTTGAGAGTCAATGAAATCCTGTTTTGTTATATTTAAAAGGGCATACAATAAAATTCTATTGATTCTTGTTAATGTATATCTTTTAGATTTTATCATAAAAACAAGAGCTTCTAAATTGTTACAACTATTTGCAGCATCTTTAATCTTATATTCTAAACCTTCTGAAACATCAGGAAGATTGGCAATTTCATTAATTGTCATACAACGCAACTTATAAATTATTTCTTTTTCAAATTGTGAGGCTTCTAAAACGAATTTGCCACTTCCAAGTTCCTCCTTTAAGATAGTATATGAAGCTTTAGGCATTAAATGTTTTACAGACTTCTTTTGCAGAAGCATTTCTCGAATAGCTGTACTGCTTGCTATATTTTTATCGGCAGATAAGCTATTATACTCAGTTCCAACACGTTTTATTGTGATAGGAGAAATTTTATTTCCAGTTTTTATTATTTGTTTCAAATATTCAATACCCAAGATGTTATTTGAGCCAGATAAAACACTAGTAGAATTACGAATGTCATTTATATATAACAGCATAGCATTTTCACGTGCCTTTGGAAAAGATAAACCTTTGGCCAATTCATGATTTAGCATAGTAACATATTCAGGAGGTTCTTTAACTAAAATTTCGGCAAACTTATTTAAAGTATTTATATCACCACTTTCACTACCGAAAGAAAGATAAGTATCACACATCAAACTATTTAAGATTTTAATACTACCAGCAGCAAAATTCTCCGCGCTAGATATACTATAAATAGTAGGAAGCTCAATAACCATATCTACACCAGAATACAATGCCATTTCAGCTCTAGCCCATTTATTTATAAGAGCAGTATTTCCGCGTTCAACAAAATTTCCACTCATTATGCACAGTACAAAATCAGGATTTACGGTTTTGATGGATTTATTTAATTGGTACAGATGCCCATTATGAAATGGGTTGTATTCACAAATAATTGCTAGAACTTTGCTCATTATTTTCTCCTTATATATTGATTTTTTTATTATATTATTGATATAATATCACAAGATAAAAAAAAATACAAATATTTACGGAGGAAATATGGAAAAAGTAGTAATATATACAGATGGCGCTTGCTCTGGGAATCCAGGACCAGGAGGCTGGGGAACAATTTTGATGTATAAAAACGTAAAAAAAGAAATAAGTGGATATATGGAAAATACAACAAATAATATAATGGAAATAACAGCAGTAATGGAAGGGTTAAAACTATTAAAATATGAGTGCGAGGTTGAAATATACAGTGATAGTGCATATGTAGTAAACGCCTTTAATAATCATTGGATAGAGGGATGGAGAAAAAAAAATTGGATAAACTCAAGTAAAGAGCCTGTTAAGAATAAAGAACTATGGCAAGAGCTATACAATTTAACTAAACAACATAATGTAAAATTTATTAAAGTAAAAGGACATAGTGATAATGAGTACAACAATAGGTGTGATGAGTTAGCACGCCTTGCAATAAAAGAAAATTCCAAGAGATGACAGAGGTCTCTCATTGACTTTTCATTTTCGAAACAAATATATAATTCTTGTATTAAACTAGAAACAAATGTTAATTAATGAAAGGAAGATAATAATGTACGAGGTATTTGCAGATTTACATATTCATATTGGAAGAAGCGAAAATAACAAACCAATAAAAATAACAGCAGCAAAGTCACTAAATTTTGCAAACATAGCAAAAGAATGTAGAGATAGAAAGGGAATAAATATAGCAGGAATAATAGATTGTGCATCACCATATGTAATAGAAGATATAGAAAGCTTCTTAAAAACAGGGGAAGCTTATGAAATTAAAGATGGAGGAATAATATATAAAGATAAAGTATGTATAATTCTAGGAAGTGAAATAGAAACATCAGAAAAAGGTATAAATGGAAACTGTGGAAGTGCCCATAATATATGTTTTTTTCCGCACTTAAAAGATATAAAAGGTTTCTCAAATGAAATGAGTAAGCATATAAAAAACATAACACTAAGTTCTCAAAGAGCAGATATATCAGCATATGATTTAATAGACATAGTAGAAAAATATAATGGAATACTAATTCCAGCACATTGTTTTACACCTCATAAAAGCTTTTACGGAAATTGTACAGATAGACTAGAAAAAATCTTCAAAGAAAAATATAACAAAGTACTGGCAATAGAATTAGGACTAAGTTCAGATACAAATCTAGCAGATAACATATCAGAACTAGAAGGAAAAACATTCTTAACAAATTCAGATGCACATTCTCTTCCTAAAATAGCTAGAGAATACAACAAAATATTAGTTGAAGATATAAGCTTTAAAGAACTATTAAAAGCCATAAAAAATGAAGATGGAAGAAGAATAGTAACAAACTATGGACTAGACCCAAAACTTGGAAAATACCATAGAACATATTGTGAAGTATGCGAAAAAAACATACCAGGAATAGCACCAGTTACTAAATGCAATACTTGTGATAGTAAAAATATAACAATGGGTGTGTATGATAGAATACAAATTATAAAAGATAAAAAGGAAAGTAAAAGTCCTGAAAATAGACCAGAATATGTATACCAAATACCACTATCCTTTATACCCGGCTTAGGAAATAAAACAATAGAAAAAATGCTTGACCATTTCGAAACAGAAATGAACATTTTACATAAATTATCTTTCGATGATTTGGAGGCAGTTATAGGAGAAAAAAATGCAAGAAACATTATAAACGCCAGAGAAGGTAAAATAAAAGTACAAGAAGGTGGCGGAGGCGTATATGGAAAAATAGGAGCTGAATAATTTTGAAAAAATTATTAATTACAGAAAAACCATCAGTAGCTATGGAGTATGCAAAAGTCTTAAATCTTGAAAGTAA
Source organism: uncultured Clostridium sp. (assembly GCA_900555075.1). Taxonomy (GTDB): domain Bacteria; phylum Bacillota; class Clostridia; order TANB77; family CAG-508; genus UMGS1781. The sequence continues at coordinate 14,728 of USJO01000015.1, read as the reverse complement.
TAGAAAAAATGGATATATTGAAAGTAGAGATTGGATAATAACTTGGTGTGTAGGTCACTTAGTCACAATGTCATATCCAGAAGTATATGATGAAAAGTTTAAGTTTTGGAGATTAGATACACTCCCATTTATACCAAAAGAATTTAAATACGAAATAAAGCCAGAAGTATCAAAGCAATTTGAAATTGTAAAAGAACTTCTTCAAAGAGAAGATGTTGAGGAAATATACAATGCTCGGAGATTCTGGAAGAGAAGGAGAATACATACAACGACTAGTTTTTATGATGGCAAAACCAAATCCAAATGCAAAAATGAAAAGGGTTTGGATAGACTCCCAAACAGAAGAAGAAATACGAAGGGGCATAAAAGAGGCAAAGGATTTATCAGAATATGATAGTTTATCAGACTCAGCATATTTAAGGGCAAAAGAGGATTATCTAATAGGTATAAACTTTTCAAGGCTACTTTCAATAATCTTTGGCAAAAAACTTGCAAAAACAATAAATGAAGAAAAGGCTTCAATATCAATAGGCAGAGTAATGACTTGTGTACTCCGGAATGATAGTCGCAAGAGAACGAGAAATAAGAAATTTTGTTAAAACAAAGTATTATAAAATAAATGTAGCTTTTAAAGGATTTACAGCAGAGTGGAAAGTAAATGAAAAATCAAGTGTATTTGAATCTTCAAAACTATATAATGAAACAGGTTTTAAAAAAGAAGAAGATGCAAAGAACTTAATAAAAAGTATATTAGGGAAAAAGGCAGTTATAACAGAATTGAAGAAATCAAAACAAAAGGAAAATGCACCTTTATTATTCAACTTAGCAGAAATTCAAAACGAATGTACAAAAAAGTTCAAAATAAAACCAGATGAAACCCTAGAAGTAATACAAAACTTATATGAGAAGAAATTAGTAACATACCCAAGAACAGATGCGAGGGTATTATCAACAGCAGTTGCAAAAGAGATATCTAAGAACCTAAACGGATTAGCTAAGAACTTAAAACAAGATGAAGAAATAAATGGATACATAACAAAGATGATAGAAGAAAAATATCCCACAAACAATTTGGCTAAGACAAAATATGTAAATGATAGTAAAATAACAGACCACTATGCAATAATACCAACAGGACAGGGGTTTGAAAATTATAGTAAACTCCCAGACTTACATAAAGAAATCTATAGAGTAATAGTAAAAAGATTTTTAGCAATATTCTATCCTGCAGCAGAATTTAGTAAAATAAATGTCACCATAAATATAGAAAATGAAACCTTTTATGCTAATGAAAAAGTTTGTACAAAAAAAGGATATTTAGAAATATTAAAACAAAAAGATAACAAAGAAGAGTCAAATGTAAATCTGAAAGACTTAAAAAAGGAACAAGAACTAGAAATAAAAGAAATAAGTACAAAGGAAGCAGAAACAAATCCACCAACAAGATACAATTCAGGCTCCTTAATACTTGCAATGGAAAATGCAGGAAAGCTTATAGAAGATGAAGCTCTAAGAGAGCAAATAAAGGGAGCCGGAATAGGCACAAGTGCAACAAGAGGAGAAATAATAAAAAAACTAGAAAAAATTAAGCACATAGAAATAAATGCCAAAACACAAATAGTAACACCAACAGAAAAAGGAGAAGCAATATACGATGTAGTTGAAAAATCAATGCCAGATATGCTAAACCCTAAACTAACAGCAAGTTGGGAAAAAGGGTTAGATATGGTAGCAAAAAAAGAAATTCCACCAGAAGAATTTATGCAAAAACTAGAAAAATATATAAAAACAAAATTTGAGAAATTTGTATATAAAGGCTAATGTTTAAAGAAATAAATATTGGGAAAAATATTGCCATAGGAGGAATCTTATGGCAATAAAAATTAATGTTCAAGAATTAGAAATTGAAAATACAAAAATAAACAAACTAAAAGTAGTTGTAAGTTTAGGTTTATTTAGATTTAAAACAAACAAAGAAAAAATAAAAAGAATAATTAATAAAAACAGTAACAAAATAAAACTAGAAATAAAAGATTTTAAATATATTTTGCAAAGAATTGAAATACCTAAAATAACTGTCAAGGTTAAATTAGGCACAGAAAATCCAGCACTTACGGCCTTTGTTGTTACAATAATATCAAGCCTTCTAGGAATAATCTTAGTAAAAAAAACAGATCACCCCAAATATGAAATTGAACCAATATACACAAATCAAAATTATGTCTTTTTATCCATAAATTGTATATTTAAAATAAAATTGGTACATATTATCAATATAATTAAAAAGCTAAAAGGAAAGGAGTACCAAAAATATGGAGGAACACCCAATAGAAGGACTTATGGAGACTGCAATGGATAGTATAAGAGATATGATAGATGTAAATACTATCATAGGAGAAGCAATACAAATAAATGAAAATGTAACTATAATTCCGATTTCAAAAGTATGCTTTGGATTTGCAAGTGGAGGTAGTGAGTTTAAAGGAGAAACAATAAAGGGATACAAAAAAATAGAAGATGAAGAAAATATTTCATATAGAAATCCATTTGGAGGAGGAAGCGGAGCAGGAGTATCAATAAAGCCGGTAGCATTTTTAGTAGTACAAGAAAATAAAGTTAAATTACTACCAATAGAACACAACTGTACAATAGATAAACTCTTAGACTATATGCCAGAATTATGTGAAAAAGCAGAAAAAATGATAGACAAAGTGATAAACAAAAAAGAAGAAACAGAAGAAATAAAAATATAAAAAAGAGGCGGATTTCCTCGTCTGCCTTGAAATTTAACCATTTATGTGTGTGGATTCTAAAACATCTATTTAATATGGTAATATATGGAAACATATGTTACCATATTTTTAATATTTTATGTATTATTTCTTCTATTTATTTCCATAAAATATTGACTTTTGACAAAAAAAATTATACAATATAATAGTTAGAAAAATACATAAAATGCAAGGAGGAAAGATGTTATGGGAGAAGTAATAGTTATAACATCAGGAAAAGGTGGAGTAGGTAAAACTACAACTACTGCAAACCTTGGTTCTAGTCTAGCAGAAGAAGGAAAGAAAGTTGTTTTAGTAGATACAGACATTGGACTTAGAAACCTTGATGTTGTTATGGGACTAGAAAATAGAATAGTATATGACTTAGTTGATGTAATAGAAGAAAAATGTAAATTAAGACAAGCCCTTATAAAAGACAAACGTTTTGACGAATTATTCTTATTACCTGCTGCTCAAACACGAGATAAAAATGCAATAAATGAAGAACAAATGAAAGAATTGACAAACAAACTTAAAGAGGAATTTGATTATGTATTGATAGACTGTCCAGCAGGGATAGAACAAGGCTTTAAAAACGCAGTTTCTGGAGCAGATAGAGCAATTGTAGTAACAACAGCAGAAATTTCTGCAATAAGAGATGCTGATAGAATAATAGGATTATTGGAAGCAGCGGAAATAAAAAATCCAGAATTAATAGTAAATCGTTTAAGACCTGCAATGGTTAAAAAAGGTGAAATGATGGATGTTGATGATATAGTAGATTTATTATCAATAGACTTAATAGGGGTTGTTCCAGATGATGAAAATATAATTACACAAACAAATAAAGGAGAGCCAGTAATAAAGAATAAAAAAGCTCCATCAGGGAAAGCATATATTGAAATAGCAAAAAGAATTTTAGGAGAAAATATTGATATTACAATTCCAGGGAGGGAAAAAGGCTTCTTTGCAAAAATAAAAAGTCTATTAAAGAAAAACTAATTGATATGGAGGAATGGGCATGTTTGAAAATTTACTAAATTTTTTAAAAAAACTAGGAAAAAGTGATAAAAAAGAGACTACAGGTAGTAAAAACAAAGCAAAAGAAAGACTACACTTAGTATTAATGCAGGATAGAGCAAATGTTTCGGCAGACTTCTTAGAAATGATGAAGCAAGAGATAATAGACGTTATTAAAAAATACATAGAAGTAGAAGAAAGTGAAATTGATGTAAGGCTTACAAACGAAGTAAAAGAAGATGGCACAACAGGAGCACCATCATTATATGCAAACATTCCAATATTAAATGTTAGAAATGATATGAAAAAAGACATTGAGGAAGAAAAAAAAGAAGAGAAAAAAGAAGAAGCAATTAGAGAGGAAGAAGTTAAAGAAGAAACAAAAGAAGAGGAAGAAGAGGAAGAAAAGAAAGAAGAAGTTGTTGAAGAAGAAAAGGAAAAAGAAGATAAAGATTAATTTCATGTTTTGAAAGGAAAAATATGAATAAAAAACAATTAAAAAACACAGAGTGGAGTATATTATTTTGTACAATAATATTAATTGCAATAGGGATTTTTGCACTATATAGTGCAAGTATATCATCAGAGCTTGAGGACTTTAAAAAGCAAATAATATGGGTAATTATAAGTATACCAATACTTATAATTACATTTATTGTTGATTATAGAACTATGGCAAAAATAAGTGTAGGATTTTATATACTCTCTACCATCTTATTAATAGCTGTATTACTAACAAGTGCAATAAATGGAGCAACAAGCTGGTTTAGTATTGGACCAATTTCTATTCAACCAGCAGAATTTGCAAAAATTGCAGTTGTTTTATTTTTAGCATATATTCTGTCTAAGATGTCTCGAAACGAGATAAACAGACCTTTAAAATTAGCAATGATTTTAGGTATAGTACTTGTACCAGTTCTATTAATAGTGCTCCAACCTGATTATGGAACTGCAATGGCTTACGTATTTGCAGTCGCAATTATGCTTTATGTTGCGGGAATAAAAAAGAGATATATTATATCGGCTCTTTTAATTGTGATAATTGTATTGCCACTGCTATATTTCTTCGTACTACCAGAACACGCCAGACAAAGAATTGATGTGTATTTAAACCCATATTTAGACCCAAGAGGTGCAGGGTATAATATTATACAATCAAAGCTTGCAATAGGTGCAGGTAGATTAGTAGGACAAGGCTGGATGAATGGAACCCAAACGCATTTAGGTTTTCTATATCCAAAAACCACAGACTTTATTTTTGCAGTTATTGGAGAGGAAATGGGATTCATAGCATGTAGCAGTATAATAGTATTGTTCATAGTTTTAATTACAAGAGCAATAACAGTAGCAAAAACAGCAAGAGACGATTTGGGTTCATATATAGCAGCGGGAATTGTTCGGAATACTAATATTTCATGTTTTAGAAAATATTGGAATGACAATGGGACTTTTACCTATAACAGGTGTACCACTACCATTTATAAGTTATGGAGGAAGCTCAATGATTACAAATATAATTGCTATAGGATTACTTTTAAATATAAGTTCTCAACGTCAAAAATCAATTTTTAACTAAGAAATACTGCTCCTTTCGATGAGCTAATTTGCATAATATAAAGAAAGAATGAAGGAAAAAATGTATATTAAAAAATTAAAAATAGGAAATGTAGAACTAGATAATAATATATTACTAGCACCCATGGCAGGTGTTACTGATTTAAGTTTTAGAAAAATCTGTAAAAAATATGGTAGCCCAGGACTAGTTTGTACAGAGATGATTAGTAGTAAAGGCTTGTTTTATAATGACAAAAAAACAGAACAATTCTTAGTATTAAATGAAGAAAAAAGACCAATTGCAATCCAAATATTTGGAAGCGAGCCAGCTGTAATGGGGCAAGCCACTAAAATTGTAGAAAAATATGCTGATATTATTGACATTAATATGGGTTGCCCAGCACCAAAGGTAGTAAAAAATGGTGATGGAAGCAAACTATTGCTTAACTTGGAATTAATAGGACAAATAGTAGAAGAGGTTGTAAAAAATACTAATAAGCCAGTAACAGTAAAAATAAGAAAAGGCTGGAACGATGAAAACGTAGTTGCTGTTGAAGCTGCAAAAATTATCGAAGCAGCAGGTGCAAAAGCTATAACCGTTCATGGTAGAACAAGAGAACAATATTACTCAGGACAAGTAGATTTAGATATTATAAAAAAAGTAAAAGAGGCTGTAAATATACCAGTATTTGGAAATGGTGATGTAAAAACAGCTGAAGATGCAAGAAAAATGTTTAGTTACACAGGCGTTGATGGAATAATGATAGGTAGGGGAATATTAGGAAAACCATGGAAAACAAATAGCATAATACAAGAATTACAAGACAACGTAAAACCAACAGAAAAAACTCCAAAAGAAAAATTAGAGATTATAAAAGAACACATAGAACTTGAAATAAAAGAAAAAGGCGAATATGTAGGAGTACGCGAAATGAGAAAACATATATGTTGGTATTTAAAAGACTTACCAAATTCAAGTCAAGTAAGACAAGTTGTAAATCAAATAGAAAGCAAAGAGAAAGTAATAAAAACGTTAGAAGACTTTTTTGAAACCATATAACAATAAATTAATTTAGGAAGGAAAAACAATGGATAAACAAAAACGAATTAGAAATTTTAGTATAATTGCACATATAGATCATGGAAAATCCACTTTAGCAGATAGATTAATTGAAAAAACAGGACTTTTAACAGCGAGGGAGATGGAAAGTCAGGTTTTAGACAATATGGATATAGAAAGAGAAAGAGGAATTACCATAAAATCTCAAGCAGTTAGGATGGAATACAAGGCAAAAGATGGTGAGACTTACATATTAAATTTAATAGACACACCAGGACACGTGGATTTTAATTATGAAGTATCAAGAAGTTTGGCAGCATGCGAAGGTGCAATACTAGTTGTTGATAGCACTCAGGGAGTAGAAGCTCAAACACTTGCAAATGTATACATAGCATTAGATAATAACATAGAAATATTACCAGTAATAAATAAAGTGGATTTAACAAGTGCAAGACCAGATGAGGTAAAAAAGGAAATTGAAGACATAATAGGAATACCTGCAATGGATGCACCTTGCATATCTGCAAAATCAGGTTTAAATATTGAAGAGGTTTTAGAAAGAATAGTAACAGATTTTAAACCACCAGTTGGAGATAAAGAAAAACCATTAAGATGCTTGATATTTGATTCTCTGTATGACAACTACAAGGGTGCTGTAAGCTATGTAAAGGTAGTAGAAGGAACAGTTAAAACTGGTGATGAGATACTATTTATGGCAACAAATAAAAGCTTTGTTGTTACAGAACTTGGATATTTAGAACCAGGCAGATACCAACCATCAGACAAACTAGAGGCAGGAGAAGTTGGGTATATTGCAGCAAGCATAAAAACAGTTTCAGATTTAAGTGTTGGAGACACAATAACACTAGCAGAGAAGCCAGCACAAGAGCCACTTCCAGGATATAAAAAAGCAAACTCAATGGTGTATTGTGGAATATATCCTTTAGATGGTGGAGACTATGAAAATTTAAAAGACGCATTAGAAAAACTAAAATTAAACGATGCAGCATTAAGTTATGAAGCAGAAACCTCAGTAGCACTAGGATTTGGATTTAGGTGTGGATTTTTAGGATTACTACACCTAGAGATTGTTCAAGAGAGGCTAGAAAGAGAATTTGACTTAAACTTAATTACAACAGCTCCATCGGTTATATACAAAGTATATAAAAAAGATGGAGAAATGATAGAATTGTACAATCCAGTAGATTTACCACCAATGCAGGATATAGACTATATAGAAGAGCCAATGGTAAAAGCAGAAATAATGCTTCCAAAGGATTATGTGGGTAATGTGATGGAAATATGTCAAAATAGACGTGGAATATACTTAGATATGAAATACTTAGACACTACAAGAGTAATGCTAGAATATGAAATGCCACTAAACGAAATAATATATGACTTCTTTGATACGTTAAAATCAAACACAAAAGGATATGCATCATTGGATTATGAACTTAGCGAATATAGAAAATCAGACTTAGTAAAGCTAGATATACACATAAATAATGAACAAGTAGATGCATTATCCTTTATAGTACACAAAGACACAGCTTATACAAGAGGTAGAAAAATGGCAGAAAAACTAAAAACGGTCATACCAAGACAACTTTTTGAAGTGCCAATACAAGCAGTTGTTGGAGGAAAAATAATAGCAAGAGAAACAATATCTGCAATGAGAAAAGACGTTCTAGCAAAATGCTATGGTGGAGATATAACAAGAAAGAAAAAACTTTTAGAAAAACAAAAAAAAGGCAAAAAGAAGATGAGACAAATAGGAAATGTAGAAGTCCCACAAGAAGCCTTTTTGGCAGTATTAAAACTGGATGAGGAGTAGGGGCAGGGAACCATCCTTGACATATGAAAAAATATATAATAAAGTAGAGGCATACCTCCACTTTTACCCAAAATATAAAAGGAGAATTCAATGAAAAATAATAAAAATTTTAATAATAAAAATCTAAAATCAAATAAAAAAGTAAATGTAAGGGCAGATTCACACGTCTGCTCTAACAAGAAAAATGACACCTTCCAAGACCAAATTGAAGGACGCAATTCAGTGCTAGAATTATTAGAAACAGGTAAAGATATAAATAAAATATTTATAGAAAAGGGTGAAAAACATGGTTCTATAAATAAAATAATAGGAATAGCCAGAGATAGAAAGATAGTAACAGTTGAAGTAGATAAGAACAAACTAAATCAAATGGCACAAACAGAAAATCATCAAGGAGTAATAGCAATAGTACCACCATTTGATTATTGTGAGGTTCAAGATATTTTGGATGAAGCAAAGACTAGAGGCGAACAACCATTTATATTAATACTAGATGGAATAGAAGATCCACATAATTTAGGCGCAATAATAAGGACGGCAGAAACAGCAGGAGTTCATGGAATAATAATTCCAAAAAGAAGAGCGTGTTCAGTAAATAGCACAGTATATAAAGTTGCAAGCGGAGCAGTTGAACATATGAAAATTGCAAGAGTAAATAATCTAAATGATGAAATAAAATATCTAAAAGAAAATAATGTATGGATATATGGAACAGCAATAGAAGCAACAAAATACTACTATGAAGAGAACTTAACAGGTTCAATAGCTTTAATAATAGGAAATGAAGGAGAAGGTTTATCAAGACTAGTGCGTGAAAATTGTGATGTTTTACTAAAAATACCAATGAAGGGGAAAATATCATCACTAAATGCATCAGTATCAGCAGGAATAGTAATGTACGAAGCAGTAAAACAGAGAAATTCTTGAAAAAATCTTGACAAGTCCTTATTTTTCCTATATAATTATACAAGTTATGGAATAATCCCAGAGTAAAAGAGTAGCGAGGGGAGGGAATTACAAATGGCAGAAATTAAAGTTAATAATGGAAATATAGAAGATGCATTAAAAAGGTTCAAAAGACAATGTGTAAGAAATGGTGTATTACAAGAGGTTAGAAAAAGAGAACATTATGAAAAACCTAGTGTTAAAAGAAAGAAAAAATCAGAAGCAGCAAGAAAAAGAAAATTTTAAGTACATATAAAAACAGAGGTCAGAACATAAAAAGAACCTCTGTTTTTTTGAATAATAAAAATAAAGTAGGTAAAAATAAACATTAGTGAAGGAGAAAAAAGTTATGTCATACGAAATAAAAAATATAAAAAATGGAATTAAAATCCATTTAATAAAAACAAATAAATTTAAGACAAATTTATTTGCAATATTTTTAACAATGCCTTTGGATAGAAACACAGTAACCCAAAATGCACTTATACCAGCAGTTTTGAGAATGGGAACTGCAAAACTAAAATCACAAGAAGAAATAAGTATCGAGCTTGAAAATATGTATGGAGCCACATTAGATGGAGGAGTGGATAAAATAGGAGATAATCAAGTGCTTAAGTTCTATTTGGAAACTTTAAATGATAATTTCCTACCAAATAAAGAAAACATATCTAATAAAGCTATAGAACTTTTACTTGATATTGTTTTTAATCCATTAGTAGAAAACAATGAATTAAAAAAAGAATATGTTGCTTCTGAAAAAAAGACTATCAAAAGGCTAATAGAGGGCAGAATAGACAACAAAGATATGTATGCATATACCAGATGTGTAGAAGAAATGTATAAAGAAGAACCTTATGGATTATATAAATTTGGATATGTAGAAGATTTAGAAAAAATTGATGAATCAAATTTATATGAATATTACACAAAACTACTAAATGAAGCTAAGATTGATATATTTGTATCAGGCAATTTTCAAGATAAAAAAATTATTAATGAAATAATTGCAAATCCTAGTATACAAAAATTACCAGAAAGAGAAGATAAACACATTATAAATACAGAAGAAACAGAAAAAAAGAAGGAGGTTAAACTTCAAATTATAAAAGAACAAAAAGATGTCACTCAAGGAAAGCTAGTTATAGGGCTAGATATAAATTATTATGAGCCAAATTCAAAATATGCAATGTGCCTATATAACGTAATTTTAGGCGAAAGTGCAACCTCAAAAATGTTCCAAAATGTTAGAGAAAAAGCAGGATTAGCGTATTCAGCAAGGTCAACTTACGTAAGGCAAAAAAACAATATATTCATTAGAGCTGGAATTGAAATAGAAAATTTCGACAAAGCACTTAAAATAATAGAAGAACAACTTGAAGATATGAAAAATGGTAATTTCTCAGAGGAAGATATAGAAAATGCAAAAAAATATATGGTAGCAGGAATAAAAACAGTACAAGATGAACAAGACTCAGAGATAACATATTATATGGGACAAGAAATGTCTGGAAAAATGATAAGTTTTGAAGATTATATTAATAAAATAAATTGGGTTTCAAGAGCAGACATTGAAAAAATTGCAAACAACATAAACTTAAATACTATATATTTCTTAAAGAATAATGAGTAAAATTTAAAGTAGAGGTGGATTTTACATCTACTAGATTGGAGATATTAGATTATGCAAATTATTGAGAATTCTAAAGTAAAAGAAAAATTATATGTAGAAAAGTTGGAAGATGGTTTAACAGTAATGATAATGCCAAAAGCCAATATTCAAAAAAAATATATGATTTGGGCAACAAACTTTGGCTCAATAGATAATAAATTTATAGCACCAAATGAAAAAGAGGAGACAAGCATACCAGATGGTGTTGCACATTTTTTAGAGCATAAAATGTTTGAACAAGAAAATGGAACAAATAGTTTAGATACATTAACAGCCCTAGGTGTAAATGCAAATGCATATACATCAACAGACCAAACCTGTTATTTGTTTGAGTGTACAGACAATTTTTATCCAGCAATGGACGAATTAATGAACTATGTTCAAAACCCATATTTCACCGACCAAAATGTTGAAAAAGAAAAGGGAATAATAGGTCAAGAAATAAAGATGTATGAGGATTATCCTAGTTGGGAAGTATATATGAATGCAATTAGATGTATGTACAAAAATAATCCAATAACTATTGATATAGCAGGTTCAATAGAATCTATAAATAAAATAAATAAAGAGGTATTATATAAATGTTACAACACCTTTTACCATCCATCAAATATGGTAATGTGTTTTGCAGGAGACTTTAATCCAGAGGACTTAATAGAAGAGGTGAAAAAACGTTTAAAGAACACAGAAAAACATGGGGAAATAAAAAGAATATATCCTAAGGAGCCAGAAGAGATAGTTCAAAAAGAAGTTACAAAACAAATGGAAGTTAGTATGCCAATATTTGTAATAGGCATCAAAGATAGTTTTGACAACAAAAACTGTAGCAGTGATGCTATAGTAAAAAAACACATAGCAATAGAGATACTATTAAATATGCTAATAGGAAAAAGTTCAGAATTATACAAAGACTTATATGAAAAAGAACTAATAACAGGAGAACCATATTTGGAATATGAATTTTCAAAACAATACGCACATATTGCCATAACTGGACAATCAAATAATCCTAAAAAGGTATTAGAAGAACTACAAGAGGAAATAAGGAACATTAAAAGTAAAGAGTTAAACACAGACCACTTTCAAAGAATTAAAAAAACAATATTTGGAAACTATGTAAAAGAATATGATGATGTTGCAAGTATTTGTAGAATGTTTATAGCAGACTATATGAAAGGCATAAACAGTTTTGAATATATAGAAAACTACAAACAGGTAACACCAGAATACACAAAACAAGTACTAGAAGAAGTATTTAATGAAGAGAAAACAGTATTGTCAATAATCAAAAAATAAAAAGAAGAAAACGGACTTTGACCGTTTTCTTCTTTAATTATTTTTTACTAATTATTTACTAACTTGTTTTTTCATCCTCATTTCAGCATCTTTTTTAGCAATATCTTCACGTTTATCATAAAGCTTTTTGCCCTTGCCAATTCCAAGCTCTAATTTTACGAAATTACCTTTGAAATACAAACTCATAGGTATAAGTGAATAGCCTTTTTGTTTTATTAGACCCACAAGTTTATTGAATTCATGTTTATTTACTAAAAGCTTTCTATCTCTTAAAGGATCTTTATTATATATATTCCCAAATTCATACGGACTTATATGCAAATTATAGATAAAAAGCTCACCATTTCTAATTCCTGCATAACTATCTTTTAAATTTACCCTCCCATTTCTAATAGATTTAATTTCAGTTCCTGATAGAACAATACCAGTTTCAATTGTATCTATAATATTATAATTGTGCTTAGCAGTTGGGTTTCTTGCAATTAATTTAGACATCTTAACCATCCTCCTAAGTACACACTAATGCAAAAGCATTATGTACTTCTAAATAAATATGATATATTATACCATACTTATTTAGAAAAGTGAATATTATTCATTATGATGTGTATTATTTTGGGTACCATAATACCAAACTAAACCAATTATAACTATTGCCGCTATTGCAACCACAAGCCATATCCATAAAGTAGATGTATCATTATTTGTTAAGGCATTTGTAGCAGTTCTAGTTGCTGTATATCCATTGTTTGTATTGCTTCTTGCATTAGTAGCAGTATTATCTGCGTTATTAGTACTTGTTTGATTACCATCCATTCTTAAAGCACCTTCTATACCATTTTCAGCAGCTCCAATACCACCACGAACATCTTTACCTAAATTTTCTATGCCATTAACTACGGTATTAGTAACATTAGAAATGCCGTTTTTTACATCATTGTTTGCTGAAACAACATTAGAAAAAACGCATAGAACGAAAAGAATTACGGATACTAAGATTAAGCTCTTTTTACGCATATTTTTTACCTCCTATTTTTAGAATTCAATAATATTATTTAGAATTTTAGAAAAAATTATGCATAAAAAAAATGCCTTTTCATACATAAAAAGGCAAAATATTTTATCGAATTTTAAGAAAAATAGCAATTGCAAGAAAAATTATAACTATTCCAACTGCAATTAAAATAATATCAATGATATTTGAAACAGTCAAGTGAAATTCTTCACTTGTACGAGTAGTAGAAACCTTTGCTGGTGTTGGAGTATCAATATCATCATCAACAGTAGTTCTTATACTATTAGTGTTATTACCTAGGTTATTTGTACTGCTAGAATTATTAATCCTTTGTGAAGTGTTATCGACTAAATCCATATCTATACCAACTGCATAAACAGAGGAAAAACTAAATATAGATAAACAAATACAAATTAAAACAAAACTTACAAATTTTTTCATTTGAAAATCAATCCCTTCAAATTGTATACATACAGTACATTTCTATAATGAAAAATCCATATACAAAAATATTATACCATTTTTTAAAATATATTGCAATTAATTAAACAATAAAATAGTATTAAATTAGTATATTATGCATATCTTTAATTGAGGAGGAACATATGATTAATGTAAATGATGATAAGTCAAACAACTTTATTAAAATTTTAAAAGGAAGTGCAATTTCACTATTTGCAACACTAATATTATTAATGATATTTTCAGCAATTCTTACATATACAAATATAAATGAAAATAGTATGCCTACGGTTATAATTGTTATAACAACCTTTAGCATTTTACTTGGTAGTCAAATTACAACCGCACAAATCAAAAAAAGTGGAATTATAAATGGTACATTAGTTGGAGGAATATATATAATGTTTCTTTACATAATATCAAGTATAGTTTCTAAGAATTTTTCACTAAATATTTATTCAATAATTATGATTGCTACAAGCTTACTAATAGGCGGGATTGGAGGAATAATAGGAGTGAACAGAAAATAATTTTTTAAAAAACTATTGACATTTTATAAAAAAAGGTATAAATTATTAGCAGTCAATCAAATAGACTGCTAATAATTTTAAAAGGAGGAATGAAAAATGATAAAACCAGTAGCAGATAGAATCTTGATAAAAATGGAGGAAGAGGAAAATACAACAAAGAGTGGTATTATATTATCAAGTAATTCAAAAGAAAAACCACAAACTGCAAAAGTAATTGAGGTGGGACCAGGAATTAACAATATACCAGGAAAAGAAGTGAAGATGTATATAAAAAAAGGTGACAGAGTAATTGTAAGTAAGTATGCAGGAACAGAGATTAAATACGAAGGTGAAAATTATATCATAGTAAAGCAAGACGATATTCTTGCTATTGTTGAATAATTTAATTTGAATTGTCTCGTTATATATTACTCTAAATTTTAAATTTTGAAAGGAAGGATTTTTATGTCAAAAGAAATTAAGTTTGGCGAGGAGGCCAGAAAGAAAATGCTAGATGGTGTAAATACCTTAGCAAATACAGTAAAAGTTACATTAGGACCAAAAGGAAGAAATGTAGTATTAGATAAAAG
>USJO01000014.1 GCA_900555075.1 uncultured Clostridium sp. | reverse complement strand
AAAAATTATTAAAATATAGATGATGAATTTGGGACATTTTCCTAAAATAAACAATAGGATTTTATCACAAAATAATCATAAGATTTTCAATAAAAAAGTAAATGTTGCAAAAATATTACAATTATATTACATTTTCGACAAAAGTATTGACTATGTCAAAAAATAGTTTAAAATGGAATTAAAGGAAATTAAAAAAACTAAGGAGAGAAAGAAATGCCAAGTTGCCTAGGAATATATATAGAGGACGAATTAATTAAATATGCTAAAGTATCTAAAGATCATAACAAATTTAAAGTTGAGGCATATGGTGTAAAGTTCTATGATACTGATATAGAAAAGGTATTAGACCAAATCGTAGAAGAAACATACAGCTTTCAAATACCAATTAGTATTAATATTGGAAAAGAACATTATACATATTCTAATGTGTTTAGCCTGCTAAAACCACAAGACTTGGAAAAAACAATCGAAACAGAATTTGAATTCTTCTGCAATAATAACAACAAAAATAAAAACACTATAGAATACAGATATTTAAAAACAATTAATTTAGAAGACAGAGATAAAGCAAGAATTATATATGCTTATCTAGACAAAGTAAATATTGTAGAAAGACTACAGCTATTAGATAAATATAAAACAAAATACTTATTTCCTATAGCTACAATTGTTTCAAACTTGAATAAGGTAGCAATGCAAGATAACAGCATTATAGTCAACATTGAAAATGAAACGGAAATTACCACAATCGTCAATGGAAAAGTATATAAAATAGATAAAATAGAACAAGGAATGGGCAAAATATTAAAAGGTATAGCTGAGAGAGAAAGTTCAACACAAAGAGCATACGAAATTTGTAAAAATACTACTGTTTACACAAAAACAGGACAAAATTTAAAAATAGAAGGAAATGAATATTTAGACGAGATAATAACATCATTATTAGAAATAATAGAAAAAGTAAAAGAAAATGTTGCAAATAGTGAACTGGATATAAACAACATATATATAACAGGAATGGGGCTTATAATAAACAATATAGACTTACTGTTCCAAGAAAGCTTTATTGATAAAAAATGCGAAATACTAGTGCCAGATTTCATTGAAAAAACTAATGTAAAAATAAACATCAAAGATTACATGGAAGTAAATTCAGCAATTTCTTTGGCAATACAAGGACTTGACATAAAGAATCAAGCAACAAATTTTAACGATTCAAAAAATACATTGCAAGCAATTTGGGGAATACTAAATAGTGATTTAGGAAAAGGAAACAATATATTTAAATCTAAAAAAACAAAACGACAAAAAGTTTCTTTTAAAGATGCAATGCACTCAGAACTAGACATGACAGACAAAATGCTATTAAGGTTAATGACTACGCTTTTATTAATTATTATTTTGTACATTGGTTCTACAGAAGCATTAACACAAAAGATAAATGAAAAGACAAAGTTAGCAGACAAAGTAATAGCAGAAACAGATGCTCAAATAGCTAAAGTACAGCAATATTCTACACTTATTAACACAAGGACAACAGAATATCAAAATATGATAGACAAAATTGATGAAGCAAACACAAGAGTAAGTGATGGATATTCAAGCAAAAATGCAATTCCAAACTTTTTAACTAAAGTAATGTTTAATATTCCAAAGGGAGTACAATTATTATCAATTGAAAATTCATCAGGAAAAAATATTACGATAACAGCACGTTCAGACAAGTATGATCAATTAGGATACTTTAAAGCAGCATTAGATGAAGAGGGAATATTAACAAATATTACAACAACAAAAGGTGTAAAGCAAGACGACGGTTCAATAGATATAATAATAACAGGTCAATTACCATATTAATGTGAAGGAGATAAAATGAGAAAGATACTGATATCAATTTTACTAGTACTATTAATTTTATTAACCTATAGTTTGATTTTTAAAAACATAACAATATCTAAATGGGCAAGCAAAAACTTAAAAAATATCGAGACATCAAGTAACAACTTAAATGCTAAAATTGCTACAGCAAAGCAAAAAAACGATTCAGAATACCCACAAAGTATTGAAGAACTTGAAAAATCAATTAAAAATCTAAAGGTAACAAAGGAAAAATACAAATCTAAAACAGCATATATTGCTGAAAATGTAGAATTAGGAGTAGTACCAACAAAGGAATATAAAATTGAAAGGCTATGGATAGTATTAGAAAATTATGCAAAAAAGGAAGGAATAGAATTAAAACTAGATATAAAAGAAGCTTCTAGTGGTAAAGGAAAATACGACTTAGATGTTACACTAAGTGGTGAATATATAGGAATAACAGATTTTTTATACGACATTGAAAAGGATGATACACTAGGATTTAAAGTTCTAAACTTTAAAATACAACCGATGTCTTCTAGCACATCCACAACAAATACGAATAATTCTTCACAAGGAAATGAAAAAGAAACAAAAATAATAGTGGTTGATGCTAGTAAGTTGAAAACAACATTTACAATAGAGGATGTTGGAATAAATTTTGATTAAGGAGATTAAAAATGGTTAAATCAGTAATTAAAGAAATCTTTATCATAATACTTTTAATCCTTGCAATATTGTTAGTTCTAGGTGTTATGTTTTATGATTATAGACCATCTACAAAAACAATACCTACCGCAGTTGCGGAATACCGCTTATCGGCAGATATTCAAGAAGAACTAGATGAAACAATAAAAGCTTCAGAAGTACAAAACATAATAAAAACATATTATATAGATGCTAGTGACCTAAAAGTATATCAACAATCAAAAGCTTATGAAAAAGGAAAACCAAACCCATTTGAAAAAGTCACCTCACAATCAGTAGACACAAATACAAGTAGCAAAGGAACAGAAGAAAATAAAAATACAAGTTCAGGCAGTTCAGGAAACACAACACAAGGACAGTATTTTAACAATGTAAAATAATTCAGGTAATATTTATTTAGTTAAATATATACAAAAAATTACAAAAAAAGAGGGGGTGAATTTAATGAAAGAACAAAAAGGTATTACATTAGTAGCTTTAATTATAACAATTATTGTTATGTTAATATTAGTTGCAGTTACTGTAGCAGTAGTTGTAAATTCTAACCTAATAGGACAAGCCGAAAAAGCAGCAAATGGATATAAAAATGCTGATGATAAATTAAACACAATAGGAACAGACAATATTATAAAAAATGCAACTCATAATAATATACAAGACTATGTTAATGATTATGAAGCATCAAAACCAACAACATAATTATGCAGAAATTAGACGAAAAGATTTAGGCATATGCATTTTTAATATGTATATGTCTAATTCTATAAAGAAGGAGAAGAAATTGAATACCATAATTTACTTTTTTATGTTTGCATTAGGTACAGTTTTAGGAAGTTTCTATACTCTAGCAGTATATAGAATCCCTTTAAAACAGAATATAACTCATACAAGATCATATTGTCCGAAATGTAAGCATAGGCTAAATTTTTTAGATTTAATACCAGTATTAAGTTATATATTTTTGGGAGGAAAATGTAGATATTGTGAAAATAAAATAAGACCAAGGTATCTTATACTAGAAATATCATCAGGAATAGCATTCTTATTATTTGGAATTTGGCTTAATATAGATGTCTTTAATATTGAATATACAAAAATAGCAACTTTAATATTTGGAACATTATTTTTTAGCACAGTATTTATTACAATTGGTATTTTTAAAGAACATAAAAAAATACAAAAATCAGTGTTCAATTTTGGAATTATAACAGAAACAATTTATATGATATATCTATACATATTGAACACTAGTATATATAGATATATTATATACACATTATGTTTATTATTAATGGCAGTATTAAACAATAGTAAAAAAATAAACAAACATATAAAAGAGATTATGTTTTTATTGTTTATGCTAATGGGAATTATGGAAATGATTTTAGTAGTATAATGAAAACAAAAAAAATGTTGTAAGGAAGGAAAGTATGTTAAAAAGGAAAAAAGCTAATAATGATAATGGAATAATGGCATCAGATGCAATTATTGCAATTTTGATAATACTTTTATTCTCTGGATTTATTATTTCACTAATTACGAGTATAACGCGAGAAAAGATAAAAATCAAACAAAATAGTTTCACTACAGAAGTTGTAACTAAAATATTTGAATATGTAGAATCTCTTCCATACTCTGAGGTAACAGAAGAAAAACTAATAGAATATGTTAATAGTCAAAATAAGAAGTCTGTAAGTGCTGGAACCTCATTAGATTCACTATCAACAAAATGTAAAGTGCAAATCAATGTAACACGATACAACCAAACCGAAGGCAACCAAGACAAATTAGATTTTATAAAAATAGTTACAGTAATAGTAGATAATACCATAGAAAATAAACACTATTCAATGGAAGCATCTAAAGTCAAAAAGGCAAAAGACGAAGAGATTGAAGAAATGCTTACACAGTAAATAGTAACTTGTAATATATGGAAATTCAATAAAAATATTTTCAAACAATAAAAAATATATTATAATATAATATATAACGAAAGGAGACTGGAATATGGATGCAAGAACGAAAGGACCAATTGGAATTGAATTAGTTAAAAGAGGAATACTAACACAAGCAGACATAGATAAGGTACTTGAATACCAAAGACGTAATCCAGGCAAAAAAATATTAGAGATTCTAAACATTTTAAACATGTGTGATCAATATATTATTTTGCAAGTATTAGGAGAAATACTTAATGAAAAAACAATGATTTTTTCCCTAGCGAATGTTAAATTGGATGTAAAAAAATATATTTCGTTAGATATGGCTAAAAAATATATGGCTATTCCTTTTGAAATAAATGGAGATAAAATAAAAGTATGCTTTTCTGACAGCAATAGTAAAGCAGCAACAGAAGCAGTTAGATTAATACTATTAAATAAAGGTTATGTAATGGACAAATATGTAACCTTTGAGAAGAATATTAAGTCTGTTTTAAATGCCTTAGAAGGAACCGATTCAGAAAACATTGATGTAGGAGAAGATGCTACAACTTTGGTGGATAGCATTATCAAAACAGCAATGAGAAAAAGAGCAAGTGATATTCATATAGAGCCACAGGAAGATTCTATTATTGTAAGATATAGAATTGATGGTGAATTAGCTAAAGCAACAGAAATCAAAAAAGAAAAACAGCCACAAATAATAGGAAGACTAAAAGCAATATCAAATATGTTCCAAGAAAAGCAAGAATCTCAAGATGGTAGAATTTTGCTTTATCCAGACTACAATATCCGTGTGTCTTCACAAAAGAATATATTTGGTGAAAAGTTTGTTTTAAGGTTATTAAAGAAGAATATGAACATTAGGGGGTTAAAAGAATTAGGCTTAGAACTAACAGAGGAGGAAATTAGAAAAAAACTTAATAAAAGAAACAGTATAACAATAATAGCTGCTCCTACTGGTGAAGGTAAAACAACAACCCTGTATAGTATAATTGATTATTTAAATAGCCCAAACATAAATATAACTACTATAGAAGATCCCGTAGAAATCCGTATACCAGGATTAAATCAAATAGAAATATCTGAAAAACTTAGATTCTCAGATTCTTTAAGAACAGTATTAAGACAAGACCCAGATATAGTTCTAGTTGGAGAGATAAGAGATAAAGAAACAGCTGAAATTGCTATGCAAGCGGGACAAACAGGTCACTATGTTTTATCAACAATACATACTATAGATAGCTTAGAGGTAATAACAAGATTAAGAAAAATGGGAATATCAAACTATGATATAGCAAGTACTTTAGCAACAGCTATATCACAAAGATTGGTAAGAAAACTATGTCCAAAATGTGCAACAAAGAGAGAATTCACAGACAAAGAAAAAGAAATAATAGAAAACAACCTAAAGAAATACAATATAAAAACTGATTTTAAAGATAAGTATACATATAGTCCAGTTGGATGTAAAGAATGTAACAACACAGGTTTTTATGAAAGAATAGGTATTTTTGAAATATTAACACTAACAGATGAAATAAAAGAGTTAATTATTCAAGGAACGTCTACTCTAGACATAAGACAACTTGCTATTCAGCAAGGATATAGGCCTCTTGCAATAGACGGAATCGATAAAGTCTTACGAGGAATAACAACACTTGAGGAGATAAACAAAAAAGTTATGATATATTAAATATAGATAAGGGGAAGAAAATGATAAATATTAATAAAATCTTAAAAGAAGCAATAGAAAAAGATGCTTCAGATATTCATTTGGTAGCGGGTAAAAAACCAATACTAAGAATAGCAAGAAATCTTGTTGAAATGGAAAATGAGGATGTACTTAAAATAGATGATATGTATGAGATGTATGATTATTTTGTAAGAGGAAATGTATCAAAAGATGAAGAATACCGCAAAACAAAGAAACTTGATTTTTCATATGAATTTGAAGAAATAAGGTTTAGGGGCAATATTTCTTCTACTGATGATATTCCTATTGCAACTCTAAGAATAATCAAAAACGTGTTACCAGAATTTAAAGATTTAGGGATACCAGATGTTGTAAGAAGAATGATATACCAACCACAAGGATTAATTCTAGTTACAGGAAAAACTAATTCAGGAAAAACTACAACATTAAATGCATTAATAAATGAGGTTAACCAAAATGAAAATAAAAAGATACTTTCATTAGAAAAACCGGTAGAATTCAAACACACATCAAATAAATCATTAATTGTTCAAAAAGAAGTTGGAGAAGGAAAAGACGTATTAACATATAGAGATGGTGTAAAAAATGCATTAAGAGAAGACTGTGATATCTTAGTAATAGGAGAGATAAGAGATAAAGAAACAATGGAAGCAGCAATAGATATGGCAGAATCAGGGCACTTAGTATTAGGAACATTACATACAAAATCATGTGCAGAAACAATAGATAGAATAATTAACTTTTACGAAATAAGAGATCAAGCATCAGTTAAATATTTATTATCTTCACTTTTGAAATTAATAGTATCACAAAGACTTTTAAAAGGAACAGATGGGAAATTAGTTTTATTACCAGAAGTAATGGTGGTAGATAATGTAGTTGCAGGATGTATAAGAAAGGAAAAATTCAGTGTATCTGAATTGGAAGATGCAATACAAAGTAGTTTAGGAAAAGGCAATATAAGTTTAATAAATTCACTTGCAGAATTATATGTAGAAAATAAAATTACTTTAGACCAAGCAAAATCACAGCTAGAAGAGAAAAACTTAGAAATCCTTAATAGAACTATTATGCAATTAAAAATGAAAATGACGCAGTAATAAAGCATATAGAATGGAGGTAAACATATGCCTTTATACAAATACAAAGCAGTGACAAAAGCAGGCGATATTGTTGAATATAAAGTAGATGCAGCTAGTAGATATTTATTGTTAAAAAAACTAAAAAGCAATGATATGCTTCCAATCTTTGTAGAACCCTTACATGTAAGATCAGACAAAAAAATAAAGAAACAAAAAAGAAATATTGAAACTAGTCATAGCGTTTTAAAACAAGTAAGAGCAGAACAAATAGAGAAAAACATTAACAAAAAACAAAGTTGGTATAAAAGAATGAATGAATCATTGCAACGACATCAAGCAATTAAAAAAAGAGACATACTAGTATTTACACAAAACTTCTACTTGCTCAAAAAAGCAAATTTCAATAATATTCATGCATTATCAACTGTTATGGAAACAATAGAGAATCCTACCTTAAGAGCCATTGTTGAAGATATTTTGCTAGGAGTAGAAGCAGGAGAAAATATGTATACAACAATGGAATATTATGGTTCAGTATTTCCACCAATATATATAAATATGATTAAAGTTGGAGAATTATCAGGCTCTCTTACAAATGCATTAGAACAAGCTGTAAAATATCTAGAAAATACAGCAGCCATGAATAAAAAACTAAAAGAAATATTAATACCAAATTTAGTACAATTCGTAGCATTAATGTTATTAGCAGTTATTGGTACAATTATATCTGTACCAATGATACAAGGCGTATTCGATAGTTTCGGCTCAACAGCAAAATTACCACCTTTAACCCTTGCGTTTTCAAACTTTCTAAACTGGATAGTCAAAATATGGTATATACCTGTTATGATATTAGGAGGAATAGTTGTAGCTGTAATAGCGTACATAAAGACACCAAAAGGCAGATACAATTTTCATTATTTCAAATATAAAATGCCAATATTTGGAAAGTTGATATATGCAATAGATTTTTCAAGATTAGTACAATCAATATTACTAAACCTAAAGAATGGACTAAGAATACAAGAAGCCTTAGAAACAAGTAGAAACATATCAAACAACTTAGTTATGTTATCACTAATAGAATCAGCAATAAACAATATAATAGTAGGACAAAGTTGGATTGAACCATTTGAGAAATCAGGACTATCAACTCCAATGATAACAGAGATGCTTAAAATAGGAATGCAAACAGACCTAACAGAAATGATGGAAAAACTAAATGATTATATGCAAATAGATATTGATAACATAATACAAAAAATAATAAAAATATTACCACAAGTAGTACAAGTATTTGTAGGAATTGTTTTAATATTCGTGGTAGTAGTAGTACTAGTACCAATGATACAAGTGTATATGGGAGGCTGGATGCTAGAGGGATATACCTAAAAAGTAAATAATAATAAAAAATCCACTTAAAAAGAAGGTGGATTTTTTTTATGTTTTGCTTGTATAAATTTTAGTTATATGATACAATATATCCGTATAATTTTAAATATTAGAAGGAAATTTATGTTTAAAGAGAATATAAAAAACTATGACTTAGATGAACTAAAAGCAAAACTTGAAATCTTACGGAGAAAAGAAATACAGAGCAGAGCAAATTTTTCATTGGATATATAAAGAGAATGTTACAAGTTTTGATGAAATGACTAATCTATCAGAAGCCCTAAGAGAAAAGCTAAAACAGAACTTTGATTTACATATTTTTAAAATAATTAGAAAACAAGAATCAAAAGATGGAACAAAAAAATATTTATTTGATATTTTAGATAATAACGCAATAGAATCCGTTTTGATGGAATACAAATATGGAAAGACAATATGTGTTTCATCACAAGTGGGATGTAAAATGGGATGTAAGTTTTGTGCCTCAACAGGGGTAAAGTTTGCACGAAACCTAGAAGCGGGAGAAATTGTAGAACAGTTATTAGCAGTTGAAAGAGATGAAAAAACACATATTTCTAATCTAGTGTTTATGGGGATAGGAGAACCACTAGACAATTATGATAATGTAATGAAAGCAATAAAAATATTAAATCATCCTAAAGGAATAAATATGGGGGCAAGACATATAAGCATATCAACAAGTGGACTAGTTCCGAACATATATAAATTAGCAGATGAAAACATACAATGCACATTATCAATATCGCTTCACAGTAGCTCAAACGAAAAAAGAAGCAGTATGATGCCAGTAAATAACTTATATAATATTCAAGAACTAATTAAAGCGTGCAAATATTACATAGAAAAAACAAATAGAAGAATTTCATTTGAATATGCATTAGCAAAGGATAATAATGATAATCTTCAAGATGCACAAGATTTAGTAAAATTACTAAAAGGAATGCTCTGCCATGTAAATCTAATACCAATAAATAAAATAGAAGATGGAAAATTTACCAAAAGCACAAAAGAAAACATAATAAAATTTAGGGATTATTTAAACAAATATGGAATAGTAGCAACAATACGTAGAGAATTAGGTTCAGATATAGATGCTGCTTGTGGGCAACTACGAAAAAAAGAGGTGAGTAAATGAAAATATATGCTGATACAGATATAGGAGTTGTACGAAAAATGAATCAAGATGCCTACTACATATCAGAGGAAGACGACAACTACAAATTGTGTATTTTAGCAGATGGAATGGGAGGATACACAGGAGGTGAGGTTGCAAGCCGTTTGGCTTGTATAAGTGCAGCAAAATATATAAAAAAGAATTTTAAAAGTGATAAAGTATATGTAAAAGAAGAAATATTAGAATTAATAAAGGAAGCAATGAAAGAAGCTAATAATGTAGTATATGAAAAATCGAGACAAGAAGAGGATTTAGAACAAATGGGTACTACATTAGAGATATGTTTAATATATAATAACAGAGCATATATTGGGCATATTGGGGATAGCAGGATTTACAGGATAAGACAAGGAATTATGAGAAAAATAACAACTGACCATAGTTATGTTCAAAAACTGGTAAAAGATGGAACAATAACAAAAGAAGAAGCTTTAACACATCCAAAGAAAAATATGCTTATGAAAGCTATTCGGATGTGAAGAAAATATAGAGCCAGATGTTATGGTAAAAGGGTTCAATCCCAATGATATAATTTTAATATGTTCAGATGGTTTAACAAATATGATAGCAGAACAGGAAATATATAATATAGTAACAGAAAACATTAAAAATGCTTCTCAAAATTTAATAAAAAAAGCAAAAGAACTAGGAGGATATGACAACATTACAGTTATAATAATTGAAAACAATTAAACAATTATTTTTCGTGAAAGGAATGTGAAAAAATGAATTTAGAAGGAAAATTACTTGGAAGTAGATATGAAATTATAGAAAAAATAGGAAGCGGAGGAATGGCAACAGTATATAGGGCAAAGGACCTAGTATTAAAGAGATTTGTTGCCGTAAAAGTACTAAGAGAAGAATATACAACAGATAATGAATTTATAAAAAGATTTAATACAGAAGCAGAATCAGCAGCAAGCCTTACACATCCTAATATTGTATCAGTTTATGATGTTGGCAAAGAAGGCAACCTATATTATATAGTAATGGAATTAATAAAAGGAAAGACATTAAAAGAAATTATAGTTGAAGATGGAAGAATGGGCTGGAAATGGTCTGTAAAAATAGCAAAACAAATAGCACAAGCACTAGAAATAGCTCATAGAAACAATATAATCCATAGAGACATAAAACCACACAACATAATAATAACAGAAGATGGAACAGCAAAAGTAACAGACTTTGGTATTGCTAAAGCAGTATCAAACTCAACAATAACAGCATTTGGAACAACAATTGGATCAGTACATTACTTTTCACCAGAACACGCACGTGGTGGATACACAGATGCAAAATCTGATTTATATTCATTAGGAGTAGTACTATATGAAATGGTAACAGGAAAGGTGCCATTTGATGCTGATACACCAGTATCAGTAGCTCTAAAGCATATGCAAGAAAAACCTGTGCCACCAATAGTGTTAAATCCAGCAATTCCACAAAGTTTAAATGACCTAATTATGAAGTCAATGGAGAAAGAACCAAGTATGAGATACAACACAGCAACAGAGATGATACAGGACTTAGATAGAATAATAAAAAACCCAGAAGCAGGAGTATCAAGAGTTTTAGAATATGATAGAGAACAAAAAGTAACAGAACAATCTAATAGAGCAAACAAGAAAAAAGAAGGAAAATTTGCAAAATTTAAAAAATATCTAGAAGAACATAAAGCTGTTAAAATTGCATTGATAGTAGTAATATTTTTAGTGGTATTTTTTGCAAGTATTGGAATAACATTATTAGCTTTAAATGCTGGAAATCCAAAAGAAGTATTATTACCAGATTTTTCAAATTTAACAGTTGAGGAGGCAAAAGCTAAGGCAACAGAAGCAAAACTTAAAATAAACGTTTTAGAAGAAAAATATGATGTAGAAATTGAGGCAGGCAAAATAATATTACAAGACCCAAAATATCAACCAAACTTTACAGTAAAAGAAGGTAGCACAATAAATGTAGTAGTAAGTAAAGGTCAAGAATTGGTAAAGGTTACTAAA
This sequence comes from uncultured Clostridium sp., assembly GCA_900555075.1. Lineage (GTDB taxonomy): Bacteria > Bacillota > Clostridia > TANB77 > CAG-508 > UMGS1781. The sequence continues at coordinate 20,029 of USJO01000014.1, read as the reverse complement.
TTAATTGGCAAACATAAAGATGAAGTTAGAAAAGAACTAAAAGAATTAGGGCTAGAAATGGAATTAGAGGAAGAATACAATGACGAAATAGAAGCAGGTATTATAATAGAGCAAGACAAACAAGAAGGAGAAGAAGTTTTAGCAGGAAGCAAAATAAAGGTTAAAGCAAGTTTAGGAATAGAACAAGTAGAAGTTCCAGATTTATCAGGAAAATCAGAGGAACAAGCAAAAGCAGCCATAGCTGAAGCAAAATTAAAATGGGTAAGAACAGACAAAGTAAAAGATTCAAGTAAGGGAATAGGAGTAGTAGGTCAAAGTATATCTGCAAAAAGTATGGTAAATAAAAACTCAGAAATAACAATAACAATAAATGAGTTTCAGGAAATAAAACATGGAGTATTAAATATAAATGTAGCAGCACTTACAGGGTATACAGCAAAATATGAAAAGGTACAAAAAGGTCTTGATGATGAAGGAAATCCAAAATATGAAGAGGTTTTGGTAACACCAAACAAAGTACATTTAGTTGTAACAGTAGATGGAGAACAAGTAGAATCAAAGGATGTGAGTCAAGATTTAGAAAACTTTTCAGTAGGATTTGACAGTACAGGAACAGTTACAGTAAAAGTAATTATTGATGGAAGTACAAAGGCAACAAAATCAATGAATTTAGACACGACAACAACAATAAATATCCCTTAGATTTGAGGAAGAAAATCGCCCAATCTTGTCGGAATTATATATGTTTTTTAAAAAGAAAAAATCGAAATGGCTACGCGGGTCACGAGAGGGGGCGTATATCGTGCATCCGCCAAGGCTTTTCGATTATTTTCTTTCAAAATAACATATTAAACTCCTGTGTTGGGCTATGTGTTGTTGAAAAATAAAAATATAAAATAATGTGAGGTACAACAATGGGTTTTTTTGATAAATTAAAATCAGGTTTAGGGAAAACACGTGATTCCTTAAGTAATAAGGTCAATAGCGTATTTAGCAATTTTAGAAAAGTAGATGAAGAGTTATTAGAAGAATTAGAGGAAATATTAATAATGTCTGATATAGGTGTGGAAACATCTACTGAAATTATTTCAAAATTAAGAGATAGAATTAAATTAGAAAAAATTTCAGATGAAGAAGGTGTGAAAACAGCACTAAAAGAGGAAATGCAGGCAATATTAAATAAAGTACCAAATGGACTAGAATTAAAAACAACCCCAGTTGTTATTTTAGTAGTTGGAGTAAATGGAGTTGGTAAAACCACATCAATTGGTAAAATTGCTAATAATCTAAAAAAACAAGGTAAAAAGGTAGTTGTAGCAGCTGCAGATACCTTTAGAGCTGCAGCTGTTGAACAACTTGAAATTTGGGCAAATAGAGCAGGAGTAGATATAGTTAAAAGACAAGAAGGCTCAGATCCAGCATCAGTGGTGTATGATGCAATAAAAATAACTAAAGAAAAAAATGCAGATGTATTAATATGCGATACAGCAGGAAGACTTCATACAAAAAAATATTTAATGGACGAGCTTTTAAAAATAGGAAAAGTAATAGAAAAAGAATTACCAGATGCAGCTAAAGAAACCTTAATGGTAATAGATAGCACAACTGGACAAAACGCAATTGTGCAAGTAAAAGCCTTTAAAGAGGTTGTTCCAATAACAGGATTAATACTTACAAAATTAGATGGAACTGCAAAAGGTGGAGTTGTAATTGGAATAGTGAATGAAAACTCTATACCAGTTAAATTTGTAGGTGTTGGAGAAAAAATTGACGATATGGAGGTTTTTAATTCTAAAGATTTTGTAGATGCAATAATTGATTAAATATAACAAGACATAAGATTAGGAGGTTGAAATGAAAACAAAGATAAGAAAAAGAGTAATATTTGTAAACTTATTTATACTAATATTTGCAATATATAGCTATATAAACGTAAGAGGTGAATATTTACAAATACTTGGAATAGGCGAAAAATACGTTAAAATATTCAGACACAATTTAACACAGAGGATATATGTATTTGCAATCAGCTTTGCAGTAATATATTTATTAACATATTTTACAACATTATTAATAAAAAGAGGATTAAAAAAATTTTTTGTTGAAGATAATAAAGAAATGCCAAAACTTCCTAATAAATCAATATCTCTAGCTTTTGCAACAATAGCAGGATTAATTTTCTCAAGTGTAATTACAGAAGAAGCAATACTTGCATTCAATAGCACACTTTTTATTGAAACTGAACCAGTTTTCGGGTTAGACATTGCATATTATGTATTCCAAAAGCCATTTATAGAAACTATTCTTTATAGCTTTATAATAGTGATGGCTGTAATGTGTATATATATAACAACTTACTATTTGATATGTTTTCACAAATTCTTTAGACAAGGAATAAATATTGAAACATTAAAAAAGAATACTTTTATAAAACAAATTGTGGCAATAGCATTCTTCATAATGCTTGCAATTGCTATGCTAGCTGTTATAATGGTACAAGACATAGTACTTGGTAAATTCACAAGTACAAGAGATGGAACACCACTTTATGGAGCTGGTTTTTCAGATGTAACAATAAAAAAATGGGGGTATATAGTATTTTCGGTATTTATAATGATATGTACAATAAGAGCATTAAGAAAATCAAAAAAATCAGAATACAGAAAAGCTTGTTATACTATATTACAAGTACCAATTTATTTAGTTGTACTATTTGTAGTAGTATTACTAACAAATGTTTTATATGTAAAACAAAATGAATTGGATAAACAAAAAGAGTATATAAGCACAAATATTAGCTTTACAAAACAAGCATATGACATTAATATAGAAGAAAAAGAATTGCTAAACACTGGAACAGTAACTAGGCAAGATATAGAGCAAAACTTGGATGTAATAAATAATATAAATATATATAATAAAAAAAGAGTGTTATCACATTTAGAAGAATACCAAACAAGCTCGGGATATTATACCTTTGATTCAACCCGGAATAGGAGTATATAACATAAATGGAGAGAACACACTAGCATATATAAGCCCACGTGAGATTATAAGTAATGAAACAAGAACGTATAATAATAAAACTTATGAATACACACATGGATATGGAACAATTATAACATCAGCATCAAGAACATCAGACTCAGGAGCTTTAAGTTATATAAATAGTAGTTTCGAAAACAGTGAAAATAGTGTAAAAATAAGTGAACCAAGAATATACTTTGGATTACAAACAAATGACCTAATTGCAATAAATCAAAATGAGGACAAAGAATATGATTATCCATTAACAAGCACAAGCAATAATTATAACACATATGATGGAAAAGCAGGAATAAAACTAGGCTTCTTTGATAGACTAATTCTAGGAATAAAAGAGAAAAATATCAAGCTAGCCTTTTCTAAAGACATAAACTCAGAAACCAATATAATCATAAAGAGAAATATATTAGATAGAGTAAAAAAGGTTATGCCATATTTAGAATATGATGAAGAGCCATATATGATAATAACAGATAGTGGTAGTCTAGTATGGGTAATAGACTGCTATACCACCTCAAACAGTTATCCATATTCACAAGTTACAAACCTTTTGCAAGACAATGGAACGATAAAAAAGATAAACTACATAAGAAACTCTGCAAAGGTACTAGTAGACAGTTATAATGGGACAATGAAATTCTATATAACAGACAAATCAGACCCTATAATAATGTCATACTGGAAAATGTACCCTGAATTATTTGAAGATTTAAACGAAAAAATACCAGAAGATATATCAAAACATTTTGTATATCCAAAATACTTATACAATATTCAAAAAGACATACTAAAACAATATCACCAAGTTAAACCAGAGGTGCTATACAGATCAGATGATGTATGGGATACAGCAAAAGAGAATACCAGCAAAGTCACAACACTTGTAGGAACAGACATTGAACCATATTATACCATTGTAAAAACAGTAAATAATGATAAAGCTACGTTAGGATTGGTATTGCCATACACAATAAGTGAAAAACAGAATATAAATGCTTACTTAGTAGGAACATATAACGGAAAAGGGGAAAAGGAGCTTAAAATATATAAATTCAACAAAGATTCAGCAATACTTGGAACCTTACAACTAGACACACTAATAGAACAAGACGAAAAAATATCAGTAGAACTAAAAGCAATAGAAGTTACGGGAACAAAAATAGAAAAGAACATTATAGTAATACCAGTAAATAACACCCTTCTATATGTAGAACCAATATTCCAGGTTTTACAAAATGAAAACAAAATGTCACCAATATTAAAAAAGGTAATAGTAGCATCAGGAAACAAAGTAGCAATAGGAAATAACATAGAAGAGGCATTAAATAACCTACTATCTCAAGAAGCAGTAAGCATTAAAATCGAAACAGACAACATAGATGATTTAATAGAAGAAATAATAAAAGCAAATAAAAACTTAACACAATCAAACCAAAGTAATGACTGGCTATTAATAGGACAAGACATAGAAAAGTTACAAAGCCTAATAACAGAGCTTGAAAAGCTAGTAGAAGAGACAAAGAAAGAGGAAAAGGAAACCACAGCCAATAAAATTATACAGGAATAGTATAAAAAAGAAAAAAAACACCCAAAATAAAAAAGGGTGTTTTTTATGTTCAGTAAAAAGATAAACAAGAAAATAGATAACATTAACGAAAAACTGGATAAATCAAGAATACTAGAAATTTCATACATTATGGGAAGCAAAAAAGAAATAATTAAAAGGAACCTATTAGCAGGACTATCAAGAGGAGTAGGCATAGGAATAGGAATAACACTAATATCAGCATTAATAGTATATCTACTACAAAAAATAATAAAGCTAAACATCCCGGTAGTAGGCGAATATATAGCAGACATAGTTGCAATAGTGCAATGGAATTTATAGAATATTACAAAAATATTACAAATTGCAAAACCCATTGCAATTTGTAATTTTTTATTATACAATAAAACTATCCGTAATGAGTGACATTACTCAAATGATAATATAAACAAAATGAAAATTAGAGAAAATATAAAGATGAAAGTATGCTTTAATTTTTGAAAGGGGGAAAATATGGTAGAAATTTCGACTTCAATTTTAAATGTTGATGAAGAAGAAGCAATGAAAACATTCTACGATTTAGAGATTGCAAAAACAGACTATTATCATATAGACGTTATGGATGGAAAATTTGTAAAAAAAGATACATCATGTCTTATGTACAGCTATGCAAGTAGTATTAAGCAGATGTCTAACATACCATTAGATGTGCATCTAATGGTGAAAGATGTGAAAGAATATATAAATCAATACATAGCATTAGAACCACATTTCGTAACTATACATTATGAAACATTAGAAAGTAAAAAGCAAGTAAAAGAGATGTTACAGTATATAAAAGAAAATGATATACAATGTGGATTATCAATAAAACCAAAAACGAAAGTAGAAGAAATATATGAATTACTTCCATATATAAGTTTGCTTTTAATAATGACAGTAGAACCAGGAAAGGGAGGTCAAGAACTGATACCAGAGACAGTAGAAAAAATAAGGAAAGTAAAGGAATACATATACCAAAACAATTTAGAAACCTATGTAGAAGCAGATGGAGGAATTAATATAGAAAATTCCAAAGAACTTCAAGATGCAGGTGTAGACATAATGGTAGTAGGAAGTTGCATAATAAATTCTAATGATTATAAAAAGACAATAAAAGAACTAAAAAGGTCATAGCATGCTTTTCTTACACGTGTTATAAATTAGTAAGGTTCAAATAAAAACCAAATTCTGGGAGAAAGATACTTACAAAAAATGGTAGTGTGCATAATTAGAATACTAAAAGAAAAAGGAGAGAAAGAAAAATAGTGATCGAAGTAACTAGTAAGTAGTGAGGCATGGAGTTGAGGAGAAGTATCGTAATTCAATAGCCCCCAAGCCGGCTTTTGGCTGGCTGGGGGTTATAAGAATTTTAGACGATAGATAGACGGAGTTTTGTCTTTATAATTACAAGATAAAACTCCGTCTATCTATTTCATTAATTATTTTTTCTTTTAAATAAACTAAATATTATTTGACCTATTCCAATTAATATTACTATAAATGCGATAGTTGAACCAATTACAGGAATTAGGTTTATTAAATAGAATACAGCAGTTACAATCAATAACTTAACATATGAATTTAAGTTTAATTTAATAGCTTCTGCAATTTTGTTTAAGAAAAGTGGTAAAGCTAATCCAAGTAAGAATAAGTATCCAGCAACTGCAAAGAAGGCTAAAGAAACACCTATTCCACATATGCATAATAATATAAATATTATAAATATTAAAAACATTGAAGCAAATCCTATTCCTAAACTTACAAGTATATTTGAGAAGTTAAGTGCTGGTAACTTTTCTATAGCTTTTTGTGCAAAGAACTTACATAAGAAAACTACACCAAAAACATAAACAAGTAAAACAATAAATTTAAGTGATAATAGGTTTAAAGAAACTCTATCATCAGATACTTTTACATATTTAGAAGCATTAACTTTTCCATTAACTATTCCAGTAGGTACTTCTTCATTATTACCAACTGAATAATCTAAATCTCCACGAATTATACAAGCTTCTGAATCATCATTTTTAAAGGTTAAATTCTTAGCATTAATTTTTGCATTACCATTTATTTTACCAGAAAATGTAAAATCTTTAGCATTAATTACAGATAAATTTTGATTAACTTTAAAGTCGGTTTTTGTAACTAAAGAATTATCTATGGTTAAAAAAGCATTCCTATTGATTACTCCAGATAAAGTGGCATTTTCTGAATTTAAGCATAAATCCTTATCAATATAAGAGTAATAATTCATATTAAATGTTTTTGTTGTAACATATGCAGAAAGCTTAATTTGACCATTTAAATTAATGTTATTAGAAGTAACAAAAATGTTACCATGAATAACAGCATTTGGCTCAATATTAACTGTATTGGCAGCTACATATAAATCACCATATATTTCTGAGCCAGCTTGTAATGTAAAGGTATCAGCTAAAGCATAAACATTACCATAAATAATAGATTTTGAATTAATAGAATTAATTGTATAGGTATCAGTTTTGTCTTTAGTATTAGAATATGTAACATCTGATTCAATAGTTGCTTCACTAGAAATTAAAAATATATTTCCATATATTATACCACCTTTGCTTCTTGGGTTAACAACAAACTTAGTTGTTGAAGCAAAAATGTTTCCATAAACAATGTCACTTATGCTATAAGAGTCAGTGTTGTAGATATATTTATCTTCATTAATCTCTTTCGCTTGTGAGTTTGAAGCAGTTGTGCTAGGCTCTTGAACAGTAATGTCAACAATTTTTTCGGGTTCTACTGAAATTGGCATTACATCAGTTGCAAACACAACAGAAGATAATAAAACAAATGTTAGTAATAAACTAACAAAAACTTTTTTTACTTTCATAAAAACCTCCTAATTTTTTAAAAATTATGAATATATAATATAACGAATAGATAAATTTGTCAATAAAAAAAAGAGTAAAAAATAAAAAATGTAAGAGCAAGCGATTAGCTTGCTCTATATTCTTATTTGTCTTTTATTACTTCTTTTATTGCCCCTAAACTTGAAAGTGTATTAGTTGCTTCAAAAGGAATAAATACTTTATTAGCATCTCCTTTTGCTATCTCTTGTAAAGCCTCTAAAGATTTTAGTTGTATTAATTTATCATCAGGATTTGATTTCTTTATAGAATCATATATCATTTGAATCTCCTGAGCTTTTGCAACAGCAACTTCACGAATTGCTTCAGCTTCACCAGCTGCTATTCTTATTTTAGCCTCTTTATCAGCTTCAGCTTGTAAAATTGCAGCTTGTTTTTGACCTTCTGCAAGTGTTATAGCGGCTTGCTTTTCACCTTCAGCTTGTAGGATTGCAGCTCTTTTATTTCTCTCTGCATTCATTTGTTTCTCCATTGCATCACGAATGTCAGCAGGTGGATTGATGTCTTTTATTTCAACACGATTAACTTTACATCCCCATTTATCAGTAGCTTCATCAAGCAAAACTCTCAACTCGTTATTTATCATATCTCTTGAACTAAATGTAGAGTCTAAACTCATTTTACCAACAATATCACGAATAGTAGTGATAGCCAAATATTCAATACCTCTTCTTAAAGATTGAATTTCGTATACTGCTTTTGCTGGATCTGTTATTTGATAAAACACTACGGTATCAATTGTTATAGTAACATTATCCTCTGTAATAACTCCCTGTGGAGGAATATCCATCGTTTGTTCTTTTAAACTTACAACACTACGTACATGATCAACAAAAGGAATAATTATTGTAAGTCCTGCATCTGCTATTTTATGAAATTTACCTAATCTTTCAATAATGTAAACTTCAGCTTGTCTTACGATTTTAATAGATTTGAATGCTATAATTAGCACAATAAGTAAAAATATTATTAAGAATATTGTCATAAAATTTACCTCCTATAAAAATTTATTAAAAAAGTAATAACTAAATTAAAACTGGTGCTTTGGGTTTAACAATAAGTTTAACACCATCAATTTTTAAAATTTCAACTTCTGTACCTTTCATAATATCTTCATCTGCTTTAGCTGACCAAATTTCCCCATTAACTTTTACTTGACCGGTATTATCTAGGACATTAATTGGAGTTGTTACAATTCCAACTTTTCCTATAAGACTATAAGCATTTGTTGCAACAGATTTTCCATCATCAAAATATCTGTTTAAAAGTGGCTTTGTAAAAGGGATGAGAATACTTGAAGAGACTACAAAAACTGCGGTTTGAATTAATATGCTATCTGTAAAGAAACTTGTAGCCATAGCAAAAAGGGCACCAACGCCAAGCCAAAAAATTAAAAATCCAACAGTTGCTATTTCAATTATGAAAAAAATTCCAGCAGTAATTAACCATAAATACCACATTAAAAATCTCCTCCTTAATTATTATACTATAAAATGTATAAAAAAGGAAGAGAAATAGCAAAATTTACATAAATTTAATTCTCTATAATTACTTTTGCAACCTTATAAATTAAATCAATTTTTTCTGCTGGACAATTTTCTAGCAATTCAGTAAAAGCTTTATTCAAATAAGAAGATGAAGTTGGAGAAATATCTTCCAAAACATAGCTTAAAGAGACTTCTAATAAATCACAAACTTCAACTAACCTTTTTAGACTAATCTCTGTAGAACCACGTTCGACTCTACTAATATAAGCAACAGAAAGATCTAACATTTCAGCCAATTTTTCTTGAGTTATATTTTTATTAATTCTTGCTTGTTTTAATCTCATACCAATAATACTATAATTAAGTTTCATACATTATACCTCCCTTGGGTTCGAATATAGCATTACAGAGTAAAAAATTACAGAAATACAAAAGTAAATATTTACTAGCAGTAAAAATATAATATCCAGAAAGTAAAAAATATATACATTAAAACAATGAAAAATTTCCCTCTGTCGAATTTTGCAAGAATTTGACGAACGACTTTTGTTGTAAAATGGCAAATACGAGATGAATTTCATTTTTTCCTTGACTATTTTCGACTTTTGATATATTATATTTAAATCTAAAGAAAAAAGGGGACTAAAATGTATTTAAAGAGATTAGAAATGCAAGGCTTTAAGTCTTTTGCAGATAAAACAGTCTTGGAGTTTATGCCGGGTATTACTACTGTTATTGGACCTAATGGTTCCGGTAAGAGTAATATTTCGGATAGTATTAGGTGGGTTCTTGGTGAACAGAGTATAAAATCCTTGAGAGGAAGCAAGTCTGAGGATATCATTTTTGCTGGCACTCAAAGTAGAAAATCTTTGGGCTTTGCTGAGGTTTCCATTGTTATTGATAATTCTGATGTGAAGTTGCCAATTGAGTTTGCTGAGGTTGTTGTTACTAGAAGAATTTTTAGAAATGGCGAGAGTGGCTATTTTATTAATAAAACTCCTTGTAGATTAAAAGACGTTTTAGAATTATTTATGGATACAGGTATTGGAAAAGATGGATACTCTATAATTGGCCAAGGCAAAATTGATGAAATTTTGAGCAATAAGTCTGAGGATAGACGTAATATATTTGAAGAAGCTGCTGGAATTGTAAAGTATAGAGCAAGAAAAAATGAGTCTGAAAAGAAATTAGAACAAACAAAATTAAATTTGCTAAGAATAAATGATATCTTATCAGAGATTGAAGCAAATATTGAGCCACTAAAACTACAATCTGAAAAGGCTAAGAAGTTCTTGGATTTACGAGAAGAGCTAAAGTCGATTGAAATAGGATTATTCATATATAATATAGATAATTATAAATCAAAACTAGAAGAACTTATGAAGGATATAGAGATTATAAATTCTCAAAAGACAGAGGAAGAGAATAAACTTTCAGTATTGCAAAATTCAAAAGAAATTTTAAAACAGGAGCTTGAAGAAATTATATCTAAAATCGAAGAAACACAAAATTTAGGTTTTGAAAGTGAAAAAAGAATTGAGCAAATAAATTCTGAAATTAATGTACAAAATGAAAGAATTGCCAACAATATTCAAAATCGCGAAACATATTTAAAAGAGATTGAAGAACTTAAAAATAGAAATGAGGAAATAACAGAAGAAAAAGAAAATAGAATAAACAAAAAAGACTATTTAAAGGCAAGTAGAGAAAAATTTGCGAAAGAGTTAGAAGAAAAAGAAGTAGAACTAAAAGAGTTATCAAGCAAATTAACAGAAGAAGAAAAGAAAATAGAAGACAAGAAAAAACAGGTTGAGCAAGATACGGAAACTAAATATGAAAACAGAGAGAAAATTAATACGATTGAAATTAATAATGAAAACTTATCTAAAAGAAATAAAACTGTTAAAGGTGAAATCCAAGATACAATATCAAAGCTTGATGAAAAGAGAATGATAAAATCTGATCTTTTAAAGACATTTAATGAAAAAGAGAGTAGAAGGAATGAATGTAAGAAAAGATTATATGAAATAGGGGAAAGACGTGAAGAATCAAATTCAAAAATAGAAGACTATGAAAACAAAATAAATAAGCTAACATCAGAACTTAGAATAAAAGATTCTAAGAAAAAGTTCCTAAGTGAAATGGAAAAAGAAAAAGAAGGCTATTCAAGAGCAGTAAAATCAATACTTTTAGAGTGCGAAAAAGATGCAAGACTAAACAATGGAGTAAAAGGTGTTTTAGCCAACCTTATAACAGTTCCAGAAGAATACCAAACAGCAATTGAAATGGTGCTTGGGCAAACTCTTCAAAATATAGTTACAGAAACAGAAGAGGATGCTAAAAAATTGATAGAATATTTAAGAAAAAATAACTTAGGTAGAGCATCATTTTTGCCAATATCATCTGTAAGAGGAAAAAACATAGATAGACTTATAACAAATGGCACACAAGGAGTAATTGGAATTGCAGCAAAATTAATAAAAGCAGATAAAAAGTATGAAGGCATTGTTTCTAACCTGCTAGGAAAAACTGTTATTGTAGATGATATGGATACAGCAATAGTAATTGCAAAACAGAATAATTATAGCTTTAAAATAGTTACTTTAAAGGGAGATATAATAAACCCAAGTGGTGCTATTTCTGGAGGTTCTGCAACACAAAAATCAACAAGTATTATAGGTAGAACAAATCAAATAAAAGAATTAGAAAAAGAGATAGAAAATCTAAACAAGGAAATTCAAAAAATAACAAAAGAGAAAGAAGAATATGAAGCTTCAATAGAAAGTTTATTAGAAGAAATATCAAGTATAGAACAAACAAGTCAAGAAATTGAAATAGAATATGCAACAGAAAAACAAAGAATAGAATCATTAGAAGAAGCAATCTTAGGTTTTGAAACGAAACTTGAAAAATTAAAAACAGAAACAGAAGAAATTGAAAAAACAATTTTAAATAATGAAAATCAAAAACTTGAAATAGAAAAAAACACAACTAATCTAGAACAAGAAATTTTAAGCTTAACCGCAGAAATTCAAGCCTTTGCAGATAAAAACAAGGAAAATCAAAAATACATAGATGACTTAAATTTTGACATAACAAACTTAAAAATATCTGTAAGTTCATTTGATGAAAGCAATAATTCATTAGAAGAAATATTAGCAAGAATTGAAACAGAAATACAAGGAAACTTAGATAAAATAAATAGCAAACAGACACAATGTAGAGAAATTTTAAAAGATAATGAAGGCATAAATCAAAGCATTGAAGACTATAAGCAAAAAATAGAGCAAATTAAATTAGAAGTAAGTACAAGCTCTGAAACAGTTGAAAAATTAAAACAACAAAAAGCAAGCAAAAATGCTGAAATAACAAAAACAGAAAAAGAAATTGAAGAAAAATACTCAATAATTGAAGAAGTAAAAAATCAGGAAAATAAGTTAGAAGTTAAAAAATCTAAATTAGATGTTGAATTAGAACAAATCATAAACAAAATGTGGGAGGATTATGAAATAACACCAAACACAGCAGGCGAGTATAAAAAACCAAGCAATATTGCAGAAACAACAAAAAAAGTAAAAAACTTAAGAGAAGAAATAAAAGGCTTAGGAAGTATAAACATAGATTCAATAGAGGAGTATAAACAAACTAAAGAAAGATACGACTATATGTGTGAACAACGATTAGACCTAGAAAACTCAAGTGCAAAACTAAAAAAAGTAATACAAGAAATGACTAAGATAATGAAAGAACAATTTGAGGCACAATTTAAAACAATAAACAAAAACTTTGGCGAAGTATTTCAAGAGCTATTTGGAGGAGGAAAAGCAGAGTTAAAATTAACAGATGAAGAAGATATCCTAAACTGTGGAATAGAAATAGAGGTACAACCACCAGGGAAAAAACTACAAAATATGAGTTTACTATCAGGTGGAGAAAGAGCATTTACAGCAATTGCATTATTATTTGCAATACTAAAAATAAACCCAGCACCATTTTGTGTATTAGATGAAATAGAAGCTGCACTTGATGATGTAAATGTATACAGATTTGCAGATTACTTAAAAAAATTTGCAAAAAACACACAATTTCTAGTAATAACACATAGAAAAGGCACAATGGAGGCAGCAGATACAGTATATGGAATAACGATGGAGGAGAGCGGAATAAGTAAGTTACTTTCAATGAAATTAAAAAAATAAAATAATAAATAAGGAACAACTTAGATTTTAGTTGTTCCTTTTTAGATAACAAATTCCATATAAATTGGATAATGGTCAGAAACATTGGTAGGTATAGTTTCGAACTTAGCAAGTTTTAAGTTATTAGAAAAGAAGCAAGAATCAATACATCCACTTCCATCCTTAGAGAACCAAGTAGGATTGGTATTTTTTAGGTGTTGAAATTTCTTTTTTAAAATTTCATATTCCTCATATGAATCTTTTCCTTCAAATATATATCTATGATTTCCAATTTTTGAAATACCAACATTAAAATCTCCTGATATAATAATTCCTTCAGACTTACTTATATTAGATGTAATTCTTAAAAGAGCTTTACTAGATAAAATACGTTCTTCTTCAAATACTGAAAGATGAACAGAAAACAAATTTAATTTAACAGTTCCAATAGTTACCTTAGTACATAAAAAACCTCTTTGCTCATGCTCAGAAGAAGTCGTAGGAGACAAATAATTTGCAGAATATTCAATAGGAAAACGAGATAGAATTCCATCACCATAAAAACCATTTTTGTATTTTATATTAGTGCCCATAGCTCTATATGGTAGACCAGTATATTTACTAAAAGTATAAATTTGATTTTTATTATAAGCACGTTTAGTATATAAATCAATTTCCTGTAAGAAAATAATATCAGGTCGGTATTTTTTTAAAAACGTTGCTTGCCTACGAACGTCAATACTACCATCTAAGCCTTCTCCATGGCACATATTAAAAGTAATAGCTTTTAATATCATAAAAATCACACTCCAATATAATTATATCAAAAAAAAATTAAAAAACAATAAAAAATAAAAAATTTACAAAAAAACAATAAAAGTTAAAACTTTTGTTTGACAAGTAAAACAATATATGATAAGATATTGGCAAATATTTTGAAAGGGAGAGGATTACATATGAGAAGAAAAGATCCAAATGAATTAAATAAGAGAGAAAAAGCTATATTAAAATATATTGAAAAAGCTATTAAAGAAAATGGATACCCACCTTCAGTTAGAGAAATAGGAAAAGCAGTAGGATTAAGTTCTACAGCAACAGTACACACATATATTCAAGGACTAGCCAAAAAAGGATATATTAAAAAAGAAGACCAAAAAGGAAGAACCTTAAAATTATTAAAAGGTGGACTAGATGGTCAACAAAAAATTGAAGACAAACCATTATATAATGGAAAAGAATTAGTAGATGTTCCAGTAATAGGAAGAATAACAGCAGGAGCACCAATACTAGCAGTAGAAAATATAACAGATACATTCCCTATACCTGTTGATTTTATAGGAAATAGCGAAAGCTTTATGCTTACAGTTAGAGGAGAAAGTATGATAGAAGCTGGAATATTAGATGGAGATTATATATTAGTAAAAAAACAAGATATAGCAATGAATGGAGAAATAGTTGTTGCATTAATAGGAGATGAAGCAACAGTAAAAACTTTTTATAAAGAAAAAGACCATATACGTTTACAACCAGAAAATAGCACAATGGATCCAATAATAGTACCAGATTGTAAGATACTTGGTAGAGTTGCTGGAGTATTTAGAAGAATATAAAATTAAAAAACGAGCATACTATTTTCAAGAGGTGTTGTTATGCAAAAAGATAAAAAAATGCCCAAAAAAGAAGATACTACAAAATATGGAGAATTTGTATGCTCAGCATATCATTGGATACCAATTGAAAAGCAAAAAGAACAAGCAGAGAAAATGGAAAATATCACAAAAAGTTCAAAAAAATAGTAATAATAATTACCTGACCATAATATACATTAATTAAAGTTTAGTACAAACGTTTAATTATGGGAGGTAATTATTTTTATGGAGAATATGGGAGTATATGAAGACATCAAAGCAAGGACAGATGGAGATATATATGTTGGCGTTGTTGGACCAGTAAGAACAGGAAAATCAACCTTTATAAAAAACTTTATGGACCTACTTGTTATACCAAACATTGAAAATACTTATAAAAGAGAGAGAGCAAGAGATGAACTTCCACAAAGTGCTGCTGGAAGAACAATAATGACAACAGAACCAAAATTTGTTCCAAATGAAGCAATTGAGATTACTATAGGAGAGAACTTGAAACTAAGAACAAGATTAGTTGATTGTGTAGGATATTTGGTAAATAATGCATTAGGATATATGGAGGATGATGTACCAAGAATGGTAAAGACTCCATGGTCAGATGAAGAAATTCCTTTTGAAGAAGCGGCAGAGATAGGAACAAGAAAGGTTATAACAGAACATTCAACAATAGGAATACTTGTTACAACAGATGGAAGCATAACAGAAATTCCTAGAGAAGACTATGTAGAAGCAGAAAGCAGAGTAGTTAATGAATTAAAAGAATTAAATAAACCTTTTGTAATTGTACTCAACACAAGCAAGCCATACAACCAGGAAACGCAAGAGCTTGCAAAGGAATTAGAGGGAAGATATGGTGTAGCAGTAATACCAACAGACTGTACCAATTTAAATACAGAAGATATAGACAATATCTTTGGAAGAATACTATATGAGTTTCCAGTAGAAAGGATAAATATAAATTTCCCAGAATGGATAGATGGATTAGATGACAGCTATGAATTAAAGAAAGAGCTGTTCGCTGAAATAAAAGATGCATTTAAAGATATAAAAACAATAAAAACAATAAATGCTGGAGTTGCAAGAATAAGTAAAACAGAAATAATTGTAAAAACAACAATTGATAAAATAGATTTAGGAACAGGAACAGTATCAATAGAAATTACACTAAACAATACATTATTCTATAAAATTCTTACAGAAATAACTGGTATAAATATGAAGAGTGAAGCAGATTTATTTACAACCGTAAGCAATTTATCTAGCATCAAAAAAGAATATGAAAAGGTTGCAATGGCTCTGCAAGAGGTTAAACAAAAGGGATATGGAATAGTAATGCCAAGTATGGAGGAATTAATTTTAGATGAACCAGAAATAGTAAAACAAGGTTCAAGATTTGGAGTAAAGTTGAAAGCAAGAGCTCCATCAATACATATGGAACAATCCAAACAGATAAATAAAGTTAAGAGAACATCAAATCTTTTAAAATCTAGTGAAAAACAATGGGAACATGATTTAATTGATATTCAATATTTAGTTTTGTCTTATTAGAATTACTTAATCAATAGCATACTGTGCTACTTTGATTACGTTTAACTTTTTATTCAATCTTAATTTACTAAATTCTCGCCCAATCTTGTCGGAGACTTTATATTTATTATAAATTGAGCCCACGATGGATACGCCTACGACGTTTTTCGGGGATCCTCAATTTATTCTAAATATAAAACTCCTGCGTTGGGCGAATTTTTTAGTAGTAAGTCTTAAATGGTAACCAAAAATATTAAAAATTCATAAAAAATATTGACATAATTATAAATACATGTGATAATTTATTTGCCACACTAGACCCAGTTAGGTTACTTATTTTATTGGAGCTCGGCAATAGCTAGGTTTCCTTTTTTATAAAATTGTTGGAGGAAAATATAATGAAAATTTTAAAAGTAGAAAATTTAAAGAAGATATATGGAAAAGGAGATGCTGAAGTTAAAGCTATAGATGATGTATCATTTGAAATTGAAGAAGGAGAATTTGTGGTAATAATAGGACCATCTGGAAGTGGTAAAACTACTTTATTACATACAATAGCAGGATTAGAAAAGCCGACATCAGGAAAAGTATATTTTTATGATAAAAGTATATATGAAATGAATAAAAGAGACTTAACTATATTAAGAAGACAGAAAATAGGAATAATATATCAATTTTATAATTTAATACCAACATTAAATGTAGAAGAAAATATAACATTACCAGTTGAACTAGACAAACAAAAAGTAGATAAAAAGAAGTTAAAAGAAATAACAACATTTTTAGGCATTGATAACAGAAGAAAACATTTACCAAATGAAATATCAGGAGGGCAACAGCAAAAAGTTGCGATAGGAAGGGCATTAATGATAAATCCAACAATAATCTTAGCAGATGAGCCAACAGGGAATTTAGACACAAAATCAAGCAATGAAATTATACAATTATTGAAGAAAACTAATAAAGAATACAAACAAACAATTATAATGATTACACATAATTTAGAAATAGCAAAACAGGCAGATCGAATTATCCAAATAGAAGATGGAAAAATTATATATGACAAATAACAAGATACAAAACTAGTAAAAATGTGTGGCAAAATCTAATAAATTATAACTAATTATAACAAATTGTAACAAATTATTACTAAATTGCATCCTAAAATGTCATTTAAACTCAAAAGAAAAATGTTGAAATATTATGTGCTAAAGGCAGACACAACTTAGCTAAAAATAAGTACGAATGTGCAATCTATTTATGTCTAAGGAGGACAACACTATGCGTAAACATTTTAAATCGATTGCGGCTGCTTTTATGGTGGTGGTTATGCTGATGAATATCAGCACTTCCGCTATGGCGGCAGAACAGATTCCTGCGGTGGGCGAAACTGAAGTTTCTGAAGCTTCCACCAGAGCTGTTCTGGGGGAAATTGGCCCCCAAAATATGTACCTTCAGGCTGGTAGGGTGATTTCCCAGAGCTTGTACATTGTTGGCGCTGCCTTTCCCTGAGGGAAACTATATGGTGTGGGTTATCTATGCTAGTGCGGATGGGAACTATAACGTAAATATCAAATTCCTGTCATGAACCTCAAACACCAGCAAGAGAACAAGAAGTAAAGGAAAACTATCCCAAATTCATAGCAAGTAAGTAACAACCGTTCTACACATTCGTATCTTATTTTATGGGAGCTCGGCAATAGCTAGGTTCCCTTTTTTATAAAAATATAATAGGAGGAGCTTATGAAAATAGAAACAAAACTAGCATTAAATAGTCTAAAAAGGAATAAAAAGAGAACTTTATACACTACAATATCATTAATATTATGTACTGCACTTATACTAACTACAATATTACTAATATCTAGCATTAGAAATGGAGTATCTGAAAACTTTGATACGGAATATAACGACTACCATATTATCTTAAAAAATTTATCTCCAGAACGTTTTAATAAAATAAAAAATAAAACTTATATTGATAAAATCTATATACAAAAAAGTGAAGATGATAAATTAGAAAAAATAGATTCTTCGTTTATTCCAACAAATAATATTACAGTGTATTTAAAATATGATAATATACAAAATGTTTGTGAATACTCAAATGATATCATTAGTATGCTAGATTTATCTGAAACAGAAGCTAGAGAAATTAATAAAAATTGTAAATTTAATAAGCAATTGCTTACTGTACATGGTTTTATTGATGTTCATGTAACAGGAAGTAGTAATACTCTTAAATGCTTAATGAAATTAAATTACTCTTATGTAATAGACCTTATGATAATTGCTGTAATAATTGTTTTTTCTGCATTGTTTATTGTAATTTTATATAATGCATTTTTAATAACAATAAATGAAAGAAAAAAAGAATATGCAATTTTAAATAGTGTAGGAGGAACAGAAGGACAAGTTCTAAGAATGGTATTTACAGAAGCTATTTTAATGGGAATAGTAGGAATACTTATTGGTGGAGGACTTGCAACATTACTTGCGAAAATTGTTTTAAATAATGTAAATAGCATATTAAATATTGCAGGATATTATTTTAGGTTAGTATTTGATATAAAATATATACTTTTTGCATTATTCATAATTGGTGTAAATATCTATTTATCGGTATTAATACCAAGTGTAAAAGCAAGTTCAACATCTGTTATTCAAGGGATCAGAAGTAATAAAGAAATTAAGTATAAAAGAAAAAACACAATACTAGAGAAGATACTTCCAATAGAAGGAAAAGTAGCAATAAAAAATATAAAGAGAAATAGAAATAAATACAGACTTATAACTTTTTTATTAGTAGTATGTATCACATCATTTATTTCAATTAAAACATATCTTAGATATGAAAAAGAAACAGCAGATATAGTAAATGAATATGATGTTGATGCGGAAATGACTTTTTTACCTAAAAATTATAAAAATATATTACAAGAATATAAGCAAAAATATAACAAAAATATAGAATATATGGAATATAAAGAAACGTTAGGTAATAGCTTTCTTTTAGTAGAACCCACCAATGCTATTCTAACAGATGCGTGTGTTTGTACACTTATAGATAATAAAAAAGGTATGCAAATACACTTAATTACATTAGATAATAAGACGTACAGTAAATATATAAATAAATTGAATGCAAAACCTGGAGATATTATTGTTTATAATAATATACGCAATGAAACTATAGGCAATTCAGAAAATGAAAAATCTTTTAGTTATTCTCATGCAATTAACACTAATATTAATCCTAAAGTAAGCTTTATAAATCTAGCAGAGCATTTCCCAGGTGAAAAAAAATGGAGATATAAGGTTACTGACCCACATCATGATTATATTTTTACAGATGAAATTATAGATGGTTTTAAAGATGTTAAAACACGATCACTACCTGTATTATTTATTAATATGGATACTTATGAAGAAATAATTAAAAATATAGAAAAATATTTTGAAATAGAAGAAAGAAAAAGTTTTTGGAATGATGAAGGACTTTTACGTGTAAAAATAAAATGTGATAATATTGTTGAATTAAAAAACTATCTAGATAAAACTATTGAAAATCAAAATCCTAATATTTGGGTAGATTACTATACATTAGAAAATCAAGAAAAACTTATATACATAAGTATTATAGAATTAATCTTAAAAG
>USJO01000013.1 GCA_900555075.1 uncultured Clostridium sp. | reverse complement strand
AATAGATATATTTTAGAGTGTTTAATTGATAAAATATGGATTTATCACGATAAAAGTGTGAAATTCGAGCTAAAACCTGAAATTAGCAGATTAATATAATATCCCCAAATTGGAGGCTTTTACCCCCGTATGTACCACAGAATTTATAGCTTTTTCCAAAGCAAATACATATTTTCAAAACTTAAACACCCAACTAATTGGACTAAGCATAGACAGTAACCCATCACACCTAGCCTGGCTATATGATATAATGCAAAGAACTGGTATAGAAGTACCATTTCCAGTAATAGCAGATAGAAGCGGAGAAATCGCAAGAAAATATGGTATGATTTCAAATGATGTGAGCACAACAGAAACAGTACGAAATGTATTTATAATAGATGACAAGGGAATAGTAAGAACAATATTTATATATCCTTTAAATGTAGGAAGATGGATACCAGAGATATTAAGAGTAGTAGAAGCACTTCAGGTTGCAGACTGCAATAATGCCTCAACACCTGCAAATTGGATACCAGGGCAACCAATAATTGTGCCAAAACCAAATACTTTTAGCGAATTACAACAAAGAGTAAAAGAAATAGAACAAAATAAAAATGGTATAAGTTGGTATTTGAGCTTTAAAAAGTCAGATGAAAAATGTAATAAACAAATTCAAGAAAACAAATTTTTAAATGAAAAAATTGGAAAATAAGAAAAACTGCCAATGTCAAGAACGCTTCGCGTTTAGACTCTCTTTTGAAACTATTGTTTTGGAAAGTTATTTATATAAAACTTTACTTCATAATAATTTTTTTTAAAATAGCCATACTATAAGAAGAAAATTCAAAAAAGGAGGCTATTTTCTATGGAAAAAAATCAAAAAATAAATTGTACAGTAAATAGCTGTGCATTTAACGACACAAACAGAAAAATTTGTGAACTAGACACAATAATTGTAGAACCATGCAAAAACTGTAACAATGGAAATCCGGCGGACGAATCAATGTGTGGAAGTTACAAACAAGTAAAATAAAAAAAGTTTCCGAAAAAGGAAACTTTTTTTATTTTTTATGGTATTATAAATATAGGTGATAAAAAATGGCATATATTAACAGAAATAAGTTTTTAGAAGAAACAATTGAAAAATATTCAAATATGGTGTATAGGCTAGCGATGGCAAGAACAAGGAATATAGAAACAAGTGAAGACATATATCAAGAAGTATTTCTAAGACTAGCCAGAAAGATGCCAGAATTTGAAAATGAAGAGCATAAAAAGGCCTGGCTTATTAGAGTTACAATAAATTGCACAAAAACAATTTTAAACTCAAGCTTTTTAAAGCACAGAGCCGAATTAGATGAAAATTTAAGCTTTGAAACTCCTGAAAGGCATGACATATATTATGCCGTTTTTAAATTACCTATAAAATATAGAACAGTAGTGCATTTGTACTATTATGAAAACTATAGTATAAAAGAAATAGGTAAAATATTAAAAGTAAATGAAAACACAATAAAATCAAGACTTTCAAGAGCAAGAAAAGAGTTAGAAAAATTTATAAAAGGAGGTATTGAAGATGAGTAAAAAAGATTATATAGATGCAGTTAATGAAATTGGAGTAAGTGGAAAAACAAAAGAAGAAACAATAAATAAAGTAAAAGCAACTCAAACAAAAAGAGTATATAATAAAATGTATCCTATAGCAAGCCTTGTATTAATGTGTGCAATTGTAATGGCAATTATACTACCCAATAGAAGTATAGCACCTATTAACGAACAAGAATATTCAAAAGATCAAGAAACAGGTCAATTGCCAAAAATAGAGAACTTTCAAAATTTATATGGTATGTTAAAAGAAAGAACAGATTATACAAATGAGTATTTGGTTGAAGATAAAATGAAAGAATATTTAGAAGAATCAGCAACAAATTCTAAGTCAGTAGAACAAGAGATATCTTTGGAGGATTATTCAAAAACTAATGTACAAGTAGAAGGTGTAGACGAAGCAGATATAGTCAAAACAGATGGCAGATATATATACTATTTAGCAAATAATAAACTAACAATTACAGATGTTAGTGATAATGAAAACTTAGTATCAGCTTCAACAATAGAGTTTGAAAATAGAGAATTTTACCCACAAGAAATTTTTCTAAAAGATAATAAAATAGTAGTAATAGGGACAGAAGGACGCAAAGTTGAAAAAAACGTTGTTCAAGAGGAAAGATATTATCCAAGTTATAAACAATATACAGTAGCAAAAATATACAATGTAGAAGATAAAACAAAGCCAGTAGAAGAAAGAACTATAGAAATAGAGGGGGATTACCTATCTGCAAGGATGATAGGAGACAATGTATATTTACTAGCAAACAAATATATCTATGCATATTTATGCAAAGAATACAAAGTAAACGAATTAGATGAAAACTATTTCAAACCAGAATATATAGACACAGCAGTAAGCGAAGAGGCTAAATGTATAGGATTTGATTGTATATATTATATTCCAGAATTTGAAGATGCCAGTTATTTAAATATTGCCGCATTTAACATAACAAATAATGAGCCAGCAAATATAGAAAGCTATTTAGGAGCTGGAAACGAAATATATGCATCAAACACAAACTTATATATAACAAAGGTAAAATATAATTATGAAGATAACTCAAATAAAAACGAAATAAATACAGAAATATATAAATTTAATTTACAAGATGCTAAATGTACTTTTATAAAAATAGGAACTGTACCAGGTTCAGTATTAAACCAATTCTCAATGGACGAAAAAGACGGATACTTTAGAATAGCAACAACAGACAGCAAATCTTGGAGGGAAGAAGATAATACAAACAATTTATATGTATTAAATGAAAACCTAGAAATAGTTGGTAAAGTAGAAGACTTAGCACCAAGAGAAAAAATTTATTCTGTGAGATTTATGGGAAATAGAGCATATATGGTAACATTTGTACAAACAGACCCACTTTTTGTAATAGACTTATCAGACCCAACAAAACCTACAGTACTAGGAGAACTAAAAATTCCTGGTTATAGTAAATACCTACATCCTTATGATGAAACCCACTTAATAGGAATAGGAGAAGACACAAAAGTAGTAAACTATGGATATGGAGACCAAGTCACAACAGATGGAATGAAAATTTCATTATTTGATGTAACAGATCCCAATAATCCAAAAGAAATGTATACTGAAAAAATAGGAGAAAAAGGAACATATTCAGAATTACTATACAACCATAAAGCTTTACTATTTTCAAAAGAAAAAAATATATTAGCATTTCCAATAAGCATAACAGGAAATAATTATAATGTAGATTTTCAAGGAGCAGTAGTATATAAAATAAGCTTAGATAAAGGCTTTGAACTAAAAGGAAAAATCTCAAATACAGCAACTTACTATGATAAATACTATGGAGAAAATAGATTAGAAAGAATAATCTATATAAAAGACACACTGTTCACATTATCAAGAAGTCTAATAAAAGCAACAGATATGAACACAATGAGAACAAAAGGAACCATAGATTTATAAGAGAAATATACAAAGAGTAATTTTTAATAAAGTTAAAAAATACTCTTTGTTAATTAAAATCAAAAAACTTTAATCTACCTATTGATAATTGTTACAAAATAATGTATAATATAACAGAAATAAAACAGATTTATTACAAGAATATTAAATTATTGTTACATTTTAATTAATACTCTTGACATATAAAAAAAATCGAATAAAATATATGTAGACAAAACATTTGAGGAAATATATGAGGGTAATTAGTGGAAGTGCTAGAGGTAAAAAACTAGTCTCATTAGAAGGAATGAATACTAGACCAACTCTAGACAGAGTAAAAGAGGCTCTATTTAATATCATACAATTTGACATTGCAGATAAAACTGTACTAGATTTATTTGCAGGAAGCGGAGCAATTGGAATTGAAGCAATAAGTAGAGGAGCAAAATCAGTTACATTTTGTGATAATTCAATTGATGCAATTAAAGCGATTAAAACCAATATTGAGAACACAAAAACATCAAATAAAGCCACAGTATTAAACAAAGATTATATGCAAGCATTGAAATATTTAGCAAAAAACAACATACAATTTGATATAATATATTTAGACCCTCCATATAAAACAGAGTTCGCAAATATTGCAATAAAAGAAATAATAAACCTAAACTTATTATCAAAAGATGGAATTATAATAGTAGAAACAGACGATGCAAAAAAAGAAGAAACGATAAAGAAAGAAAAAATTGAAATTTTTGATAAAAGAAAATATGGGCGAGCAATTCTCATATTTATTCGAAAGGAGTAAAAACATGGAGATTTTCACATTATTAGAAACACTTGAGGATATATTAGAAAGAAGTAAATCTGTACCATTTACAGAAAAAACCATAGTAGATAAAGAAGAGGTTTTAGAAATAATAAAGGATATAAGATTAAAACTTCCAGACGAATTAAAACAGGCTAAATGGATAAAAGAAGAAAGAGCAAGAATATTAGATGAAGCACAAAAAGAAGCTGATGGAATAGTTAGAGAAGCAGAAAATAGAATAATAGCAATGATAGATGAACATGAAATCACAAGAAAAGCATATGAACAAAAAGCTGAGATAATAGAAACTGCAAACGAAATGTCTAGAGAGATTACAAAAGGAACAAAAGACTATGCAGATGGAATATTAGAAAACTTAGAAACAGCAATACATAATATAAATGGTTCTATTAATGACGCATTAAGAACAATCGAGCAAAATAGAAATGAGTTAAAATAAACAATTGAAAAGTCAGAAGTATTGTTCTGACTTTTTCTTGAGTAGAGGAGTACTAGATATGGGAAGAAAAAAGAAAAAAATACAAAGAAGTTTAGATATACAAGTTGTCGTGCTATTTATAATAAGCATAGTATTAGGAATTTTAGTATATGGAAAACCAGGTTATATAGGACAAAATATAATACCACAATTAGAATATGTAATTGGTTGGACGAGCTACTTATTACCAATAGCAATATTTGCAGCTGCTATTGACTTAGCATGCGAACAAGATAGAAGGACAATAACTACTAAAGTATTACAGTATTTAATATTTGTAGTATCAATATCAGTTATAATAACAATATTAGGTGGAAACACAGGGATCCTAGGAACAAAAATAACAGATTATATCGTAAAGCTAGTAGGAAAAGTTAGTGCAGTTATTATTTCAATAGGAATAATTGCAATTCTCTCTGTATTTATGTATGGAATTAAACCAGCTGAAAAAGTCAAAGAAATAGTAGAAGAACGAAGAGAAAGAAATATAGAAAAGAAAGAAATAAAAGACAAGTCCAAAATGAAAGCAATAGAAGTAAACAATGAAGAAGAAGTTTCAGAACCACATATATCAGGATTTAAGGAAAACATAGAAAAATTTAAAGAAAAACAAAAAAATAAAAAAGAACTAAAAGAATTAGAAAGACAAGAAGCAGAAGTATTAGACAATCAAATAAGTATAAAAATGGGAAATGAAAATGGTCTATTTAAAAAACAAGAAGAAGTTAAAGAAGATAAATCAAAAGAAGTTTTAACGCTAGAACATACATTAACAGTAGAAGACCAAAACTATGAATTCCCACCAATAGAGTTTTTAAAAGAAGAAAAAGCAACTGCAAAAAACAGCAAAAAGACTATAACAGATACAGCAAGTAAGCTACAAAGAACATTACATAGCTTTGGAGTATCTGCAAAAGTTGAAAATGTATCAGTAGGACCTACAATTACACGTTATGAGTTAAAACCAGCAGAAGGAGTAAGAGTAAGTAAAATTGCAAATTTAGCAGATGATATAGCCCTAAACCTAGCAGCAGAAAGCATAAGAATTGAAGCACCAATACCAGGGAAACAAGCAGTAGGAATAGAGATACCAAACAAAGAAAAAAATATGGTAGCACTAAGAGAAATAATAGCAGACAAAAAATTTCAAGAAGCAAAATCAAAATTAGCTTTTGCTGTTGGTAAAGATGCAGCAGGGGAAATAATAGTAGCAGATATTGCAAAAATGCCACATGTTCTTATAGCAGGAAGTACAGGTTCAGGTAAAAGCGTATGTATAAATACATTAATTACAAGTATTATATACAAAGCAAAACCAAGTGAAGTGAAACTTGTAATGGTAGATCCTAAAGTTGTTGAACTATCAGTATACAATGGTATACCACACTTACTAATACCAGTTGTTACGGATCCTAAAAAAGCAGCCGGAGCTCTTCAATGGGCCGTACAAGAGATGGTAAATAGATACCACTTATTTGCAGAAAAAAATGTAAGAGATATATCTGGATATAACGAGGCATTGGAAGAAGAAGGAATAGAAGAAAAACTACCACAAATAGTAATAATAATAGATGAACTTGCAGATTTAATGATGGTTGCAGCAAAAGACGTTGAAGATGCTATTTGTAGACTAGCACAAATGGCAAGAGCGGCAGGAATGCACTTAGTAATAGCAACACAAAGACCATCTGTAGACGTAATTACAGGTGTAATTAAAGCAAATATAGCAAGTAGAATTGCATTCGCAGTAACATCGGGAGTAGACTCAAGAACAATAATAGATTCAATTGGAGCAGAAAAATTACTAGGAAAAGGAGATATGCTATTCTATCCATCTGGAACAATAAAGCCACAAAGGGTACAAGGAGCTTTTATATCAGATGGTGAAGTAGAAAAAATAGTAACTTTTTTGAAAAACAATGGTGGACCAGTATACAGTAATGACATATTAGAAAAAATAGAAAAAGCAAATAATTCAGACCAAGAATTAGACAAAGATGATGAAGATGACACAGACGAATTCCTAATGGATGCAATAGATATGGCAGTGAATATGGGACAAATATCAGCATCAGGATTGCAAAGAAGATTTAAGATAGGATATACCAGAGCAGGAAGAATAATAGACCAAATGGAGGCAAGAGGAATAATTTCAGGTTATGAAGGAAGCAAACCAAGAAAAACACTAATAACAGAAGATAGATGGCAAGAGCTAAAAATGTCAAAACCAACACTAGAAGAAGTAAAAGAAGTAGGACAGAAATTAGCCACAATAAATGAAGCAACAACTTCAACAAATAATGAATAATTAAATGTAGGGGCGGACCTCGTGAGTCCGCCCTAAAAATAACAAAATTAACAATAAAAGGAGGAACTTATGCAAAAAACAGTAGCATTTTATACATTGCGGTTGGAAGTTAGTTCAATCAGTATGAAAAATAAAAATGGGAAAAATTAAAAAAACAAAAATCGCTGAAAGGTAGTAATAGTATGGAAAACAAAGAAAATAAAAGGAAAAAGACCGTTGCTCTATTTACATTGCGGTTGCAAAGTTAATCAATACGAAACAAATGCAATAGCACAAAAATTTATTGAAAAAGGTTATAAAAAGGTTGAATTTGATACAAAAGCTGATATTTACATTATAAACACATGTACAGTTACAAGCATGGCAGATAAGAAATCCAGACAAATCATTAGACAAGCAAAAACTCGTAATGAAAATGCTACTATTGTAGCAACAGGTTGCTATGCTCAAATAAGTAAAGCAGAACTAGAGAAAATGGATGAGTTGGATATAATAGTTGGTAATTCAGAAAAAAACAAAATTGTAGATATAGTTGAAAATTATTCAAATGAAAAAAAACAAGAGGTAGGGAAAATAGAGGAGGAAAAAGAATTTCAAGATTTTGGAACAGTTACATATACAGAGAAAACAAGGGCAGTTATAAAGGTTCAGGATGGTTGTAATAATTTTTGCTCATACTGTATAATTCCTTATGCAAAAGGAAGAGTAAGAAGTAGAAAGCCAGAAAGTGTAATTAATGAAATAAAAAACATAGTAAAAAAAGGAACAAAAGAGGTTGTAATAACAGGAATACATGTTGCATCATATGGTAAAGATTTTGAAGATGGAACAAAGCTAATAGACTTACTAGAACAAATAAATAAAATAGATGGTTTAAAAAGAATCCGTTTAGGATCACTAGAACCAAATTTAATAACAGAAGAATTCGTAGAAAGATTAGGAAATGTAGAAAAAATATGTGACCATTTTCATTTATCTCTTCAAAGTGGATGTGATGAAACTTTAAAGAGAATGAACCGAAAATATACAATAGAAGAATTTGAAAAAGGAGTAAAATTATTAAGAAATAAGTTCCCCAACGTAGCATTAACAACAGATATAATAGTAGGATTTCCTGGAGAAACAGAAGAAGAATTTGAGAAAACATACAAGTTTCTAAAGAATATAAAATTTAGTAAAATGCATATATTCAAATATTCTCAAAGAAAAGGAACAGTTGCTGCAAAGATGAAGGAGCAAATAAGCCCAGAAATAAAGGAAAAAAGAAGCAATAAGTTAATAGAACTATCAAATAAAAATGAAATAGAATTCTTAAATCAATACATAAATCAAAACTTAGAAGTGCTTTTCGAAACTAAAACTGAAGGAGATTATACAGAAGGACATACAACAAATTACATTACAGTAAAAGTAAAAGCAGAAAACATTGAAAACTCAATAGAAAACGTAAAAATAATAAAACGTGAAGATATGGAATTAATAGGAAATATTAAACAAAGCTAAAAATATGTAACAAATTTGTAATAATTTTGTAACGAAAATGTTAAAATTTTCTTAGCCAAAACTATTGATTAATGTAAAAAAATGTAGTATAAAATATATGAAGATAATTAAGAGATTTATTGAATTAAATTGAATTACTAAAGAAAAATCTCTATAAATACTTTAAAAGGGAGGAAAATATAATGAGTGAAGTATCTAAGTTCATTCCAATTGAAGAAAATGGTGAAACAGAAAATGAGGAAGTAGTAAAATGTGCTGGAGCTGAAGCAGAAAACTCTGCTTTTAAGGTATGCGGAACTGGAAAAAATTTACCAGCAAAACCATCATTCTGGTCTAAACTAAAAGGTGTATTAACATATGAGGTTAAAGTTGAATTAACACCATATCAGCAAAAAATTGAAAATGAAATAAATGATTTCTTATATCAAGAAATAACTTGGCAAAGTTTCAAAAACTTCTTATTCCAAGAAATAACATTTGGAAAAAAGAAGTAAGATAATAAGAAGAAGTCAAAGAAAACGGTATAACAACCGTTTTTTTTGTCAATCTGATAACTTATAGTTGACATACTGAGATACAAAGTAGTATAATATATAAGTATATGGGGATGTATTTTGGTTTCGACGGTATTTTTGAAATATAAACAGCGAGTAGTGGATGGTCGCTTTGGCCACTTAAAAAAAGCGAAATAAAAATAAACGCTGATAATGAATTAGCATACGCTGCCTAAGTATGGCAACGTCGTTTTACTATGAAGCCTACTGTCATAGATAAAGCGTCGACTAAAGTAGGAAACAAAGTTGTTCTTTGCCTTGAGAACAATGGGTAGATTAAGGCTTACCGAGAATAAAGCGTGTTTATTTGCGAACATTCAAGGGAAAATATAATAATAAACTACACTCGTAGAAGTTTATATAGATAGAATGCTGGACGAGGGTTCAACTCCCTCCATCTCCACCAAAATAGAAAAGTCATACAAAAACTCATACTGGTTTACATTCTGACTTATTTGAATAAAAAAGTAAAAGCCTTAAATCTTCGAGTTAAGGCTTTATTTTTGGTAGCGAGAAGTGGATTCGAACCACCGACCTGTCGGGTATGAACCGAATGCTCTAGCCAACTGAGCTATCTCGCCATGAACTATTCAATTATACATACTTTTCCCTCATTTGTCAAGAAAAAAACAAAAAATTATTTTTTCTTTTTAATCTCTGGTATAATAATATTTTTCTTGTCTTCTTTTGGATTAGGTTTAGCAACATTAAGATGTTTATAAACCGGAGAAATTTCAAGGTTTTCACCATTATCATCTACAATAACTTCTATATCATTATTCTTTTCATTCATTAAAATCACCTAAAAAATAATAACATAAAAGAAAAAAAATGTCAACAAATGCTTGCAATTTATGAATATTAATAGTATAATAATTAATAATTTAAATTAGTTATGTTTAAAAAGAAACGAAGTAGTGTTTTATAGTTACAAAATCAAGAGAGGTAGTGGGAGCTGGAAACTACCAGAATATAAAATTACGAAATACATTTCTTAAAGTAATTAACGTGTGGCTACGCAAAGCTATAATGAGGTATAAGTAAAACTTATACGAATAAAGGTGGTACCACGAGTCAAATCGTCCTTTAGGGATTGATTTGACTTTCTTGTTTAAAGGAGGAATTTTTGATGACGGTTTTTGAAGATTTAAAATGGAGAGGACTTATAAAGGATATTTCAAGTCCAGAATTAGAAGAAAAGCTAAATAAAGGTGGAATGAGCTTTTATATAGGAACTGACCCAACAGCAGATAGTTTACATGTTGGACATTTATCAAGTTTTTTAATTTCAAAAAGATTAAAAGAAGCAGGACATCATCCATATCTATTAATAGGTGGAGCAACGGGTATGATAGGAGATCCAAGACCTACAAAAGAAAGAGCAATGATTTCAAAAGAACAAGTTGATAAAAATATAGCAGGACTAAAAAGTCAAGTAGAAAAATTATTTGGATTTGATGTTGTAAATAATTATGATTGGACTAAAAACATAAACGTATTAGATTTTTTAAGAGATTATGGAAAATACTTTAATATAAATTATATGCTTGATAAAGACATTATAAGAAGAAGATTAGATTCAGGTATTACATATGCCGAATTTTCATATATGTTATTACAAGCATTAGACTTTAAATATTTACATGAACATAAAAATGTAAATTTACAATGTGCTGGTTCAGACCAATGGGGCAATATAACAGCAGGTATAGATTTAATAAGAAAAACAACAGGCGATGAAGTATATGGCTTTACAATGCCACTTGTAACAGACTCACAAGGAAATAAGTTTGGAAAGAGCGAAGGAAATGCATTATGGCTTGATAAAGAAAAAACATCAAGTTATGAATTATATCAATTCTTTGTAAATGTAGAAGACTCAATGGTTATAGATTATTTAAAAATATACACATTTTTATCAAAAGAAGAGATAGAAGAATTAGATAAAAAAAATAAAGATCATCCAGAGCTAAGAGAGGCACATAAAGCTCTAGCAAGAGAAATAATAACTTTTTTACATGGAGAAGAAGAATATGAAAAGGCAGTAGACTTAGCTAATCATCTGTTTAATAATAAATTTAATGACTTGTCAAAAAAAGACATTGAAAATTTATTTAAAGGACAAGAAGTTAAAGATGTTGAAGTTGGTATAAATATGGTAGACTTGCTTGTAAATATGGGTGTGGCAAAAAGTAAAAGAGAAGCAAGAGAATTTATAGAAGCAGGTGCAATTTCAATAAATGGAGAAAAAATAACGGATATTGAAAAAACAATAAAAACAGAAATGTTTATTGAAAACACATATATCATAGTAAGAAGAGGAAAGAAAAATTACTATATAGGAAAAGCAAAATAATTATTTGCAGAGAAACGAAAGATTAAAGTTTCACAAG
Source organism: uncultured Clostridium sp. (assembly GCA_900555075.1). Lineage (GTDB taxonomy): Bacteria > Bacillota > Clostridia > TANB77 > CAG-508 > UMGS1781. Next base: position 21,972 of record USJO01000013.1, on the reverse strand, counting down.
GTTAAAAATATTATAAGGAAGGACCAACACTACGAACCAAAACTTTGAAATATTTGGAAAAGATGTATTATTAGAAGTTAAAAAGTTGCAACATTGAAAAATGTTGTACTTTTTTATGTATAAATTATGCAATCAAAGACAAAATTTCCAGAAATTTTTGTTTCTTTTTACTTGACTTACATTTTTCGATATTATATACTATAATCATCTATAAACGATTATTTGGAGGAAACAATGAATAAAATAAAGAGGGCATTGAGGTTCATACTTGTGTTTGCCATAATATTCTATCTTGCAATTGAAATAATTTACAATAGGGAGATACAGGCAAGACAAAGAACAAATGACTTATCAAATTTGGAAAATTATCAAGAAATATATACAAATATACAAGAATTAAAAACATCACATCCTAATTGGAACTTTACAATTTTATACACAGGTTTAGATTGGAATACAGTTCTTGCCAATGAAACAACAGCGGTACATACAAGGAGTCTATTATATTACACATTAGCAAAAGGAAACGTAGCAGATTGGGTATGCCCAGACTGTGGATTAAACCTAAAAGAAAATGGAAGTTGGTATTGTGCATCAAACAAAACAGTATCATATTATATGGATCCAAGGAACTGGCTAAATGAAGATTATATATTTGCATTTGAAACACTATCTTTTAATGAAGGCGTTCATACTCTTGAAGGAGTAAAGTCAATACTTGCAGGTTCATTCATGGACACAGACACAATTAGCTTTTTAAATGTAGAAGGTGGAACAGAGGTTTTAAACAAATCTTATGCACAAATAATATATGAAGCTGGAAAAATAAACAACGTAAGTCCATACCATTTAGCAGCAAGAATTAGACAAGAACAAGGAAATGGAGGAAGTAGTTTAATAAGTGGAAATTACACTTATACAGATTCTGAAACAGGAGTATCAACAACATATACAGGATATTATAACTACTTTAATGTAGGAGCTTCTGGAAGCTCAACACCGGAAATAATTAAAAATGGATTAGAAAGAGCAAAATCAAGTGGATGGACAAACCCAGAATATGCTATTCATGGTGGTGCATCTTTCTTAAAAGGTGGATATATAGGTAATTATCAAGATACATTATATTTGCAAAAATACCATGTGGATAGTGCAAGTAAATATAGTTTATACAATCATCAATATCAACAAAATGTATCAGCACCATATACTGAAAGTTTAGATGTTTATGATGCATATGAAAGCTTAGGTATTCTAAATAATAGCTTTAACTTTATAGTACCTATATATGAAAATATGCCTACCACAGCTTCAATAAAACCAGGAAGAAAAATATCATTACATACAGAAAATGTAGTAGTAAACACACTATATTCTCCGCTTACAGTAAGAAGTGGACCTTCAACAAATTATGACATAAAGGGAAAAGTGCCAAAAGGAACAACAATTGTTAGAATAGAAAGAGCAGAAGAAATCTCAAGTGATGGACGTTATTGGGACAAAATATTTTACAATAATGGAAGTGAAGCGTTAATCGGATATGCCTCAAGAGAGTATCTAAAGGATGTGGATGTTGTAGAGATTGTAAATGAACCAGCAACAATAGGAATAATGTGTAACCTAAGAAACGGACCAGGAACAACAAAAACAAGTGTAAAAAAGATACTTCCAGTAGGAACCCAAGTAACCATAATAGATAAAGTAACTTATAAAATAGATGGACACATATGGTACAGAGTAAAATTACAAGATGGAACACAAGGATACATATCAGAAGCATACATACAAAAAGCACCGGTAGAAAAATATAAAATAGAAGGCACAAATATAAGACTAACACCGGATACAAAGATAACAGATATACCAGAGGCAGTACTAGAAGGCGAAATTTTTGGAACAGGTGCAAAGGTTAAGATTGGAGAGCAAGAATATACGGTGATAATGCTTGGAGATGCAAATGGTGATGGAAAGATAACACCTTTAGATTATGTTAAAATAAAAAATAATATAATGAATATAACTAAGCTAGAAGGAATTTATAGCTTAGCAGGAGATGCAAATAGAGATGGAAATATAACACCTCTAGACTATGTTAAAGTCAAAAATCACATAATGAATATGAGTAAAATTTCTTTATAAATAAGGGGGACAAAAGATAATTATGAATAAAAGAATTTCAAAAAGTATATTAATAATAGGCATAATAATTATTGTTGGCTTGCTATTAACAACTGTTTCAAATGCAACTTTAACTATAACTACTTCGAAATCTACAGTTTCACCAGGGGAAAGCTTTAATGTTACGGTTTCAGTTGGTAGTAATGAAGCTGGGGCAATTAACTTATCTGCAAGCAATGGAACTTTAAGCCAGACTTATGTTGATTTAATGTCACAATCATCATTAACAATTTCTTGTGTTGCTGGAAGTTCAGGAACTATTACTATTAATGCTTCAGGTCTAGTAGCCAATTATGCTAGTGAAACAGAAGGAACACAAAGTGCATCAAAAAGTGTAATTATTAAACAACCAACCCCAACAACGCCGACAACTCCAAACACACCATCAACACCAACTACAAAACCATCGACTAACACACCTACAAAACCATCCACAAAGCCATCAAATCCTTCAACGCCAACAACTTCAACAAAATCAAGCAATTCTAAATTAAGCTCATTACAAATCGCAGAAGGAGTAATAACACCAGAATTTAATAGTAATGTAAGAGAATATGCTGTAATGGTTCCAAACGAAATCACAAAACTAAGCATAGCAGCATCACAAGAACATTCGAGAGCAACAGTAAGAATAGTAGGCAATGAAGAGTTACAAGTAGGAGACAATACAGTAGAAATAATTGTAACAGCAGAAGACGGAAGTACAAGTACGTATAAAATATATGCAACAAGAGCATTACCAGAATTAAACCTACAAACATTAAGCATATGTTATATAGATGAAAACAACCAAAAAGTAGAACTAAAATTAGAACCACAATTTGTATTTAATACATATGAATATAAGAGTTTAGAAAAATTATCATATACAGTAAAAGAACTACAGGTAGATGCAATAGCAAATAGAGAAAATGCAAAAGTAGAAATAATAGGAAACAAAGAAATAAAAGCAGGAAAAAATGAAATAACAATAAAAGTAACATTACCAAATGAAGAAGGATTAGAAGAGCAAAAAACATATAAAATAACCATAGAAAGAGAAGACGAACCAGTAATAGTACCACTAACAACAATGCAAAAAATAAAAAATTGGTTTAGTGGAGTAGGAGCCTCAGTAGGAGGCTGGATAACAGCAAATTTTGATAGAATAATATCAGGAATGTTATTAATAGTAGCAGCAAGCTTTGTAGGATTAACAATATACTTTGCATATGACTACAAAAACTATCAAAGAATATTAGCCAAACTTGCAGAGTACAATAAAGAAAACCTAAATCAAAGAGCAAGTGTAGCCTTAAACCCAGAAATGGCAAACATTAATGAAAACGTAGAACCAATAGATATAGCTAAAGATGAAACAGAAATACAAGAAACAAACGAAAAACCAGACGAAGAACCAAAAGCAATAAAAGGAAGAAGATTCAAATAAAAAAAATCCAATGGGATTTCCCATTGGATTTTTTTATGGAGCTATTAGCCAGAATCGAACTGGCGACCTATTGATTACGAATCAATTGCTCTACCAACTGAGCTATAATAGCATAAAAATATTATAGCGTAAAACTAATTAAATATCAATAAAAAATAAATAATTTCCAAAAAATTGCATAAAATACAATTTGTGAGGAGATTGTTTATGAGAAAAAATAAAATTGATGTAGAGCTTATAGAGTGCATATTACAAACAAAAGCAGAATTAAATATTGCAAATAGAAATTTTGAACAAGCGGAGGGAGAGCTTATTGATTACTATTTATACCAAATAAAAGCACATAAAGCAAAATTAGATTACTTGATAAAAGAGGTAAAGCGAAAAGGCTTTTCACTAGATATGATAAATGAACTAAAATTACGAATAGGCTAGAATATTTGTCCAAAGTAAGACATACCTATTAATGGGGGGGATTAATTTGGAGCTAAATAATGTAATTATTATTTTAGGCTGTATAATATGTATGCTAATTGTTGGAGTGGTTTTTAAAGTTTCTATGTTTAAAATTTTAAAACTGATATTCAATTCACTATTGGGTGGGTGTTTAATATATTTTATTAATCAAGTAGGAGTATCAATTAATTTACATATAGGTTTAAATGTGGTAACAACAATATTTGTAGGCATATTGGGAATACCGGGAGCAATACTTTTAATACTGCTAAAATTATTTTAAAAAAATTGTTAAAAAATGTTTACTTTTCTCGAAATATAATATAAAATAATGTTGAAAAAAAATGTATTAACAAAAGAAAATTTATGGAGGGATTATAAATGAAAATTTTAATGTTAACATGGGAATATCCACCAAGAATTGTTGGCGGAATTGCTAGAGTTGTACACGATTTATCAAAAAGACTTATTAAGGATGGTCACGAAGTAACAGTAGTTACATATAGAGAAGGAGATTTACCATATTATGAAAATGACAAAGGAGTAGACGTATATAGAGTTGATAACTATATGATTAATCCAAACAATTTCATAGACTGGATTTTACAATTGAATTTTAACTTGGTAGCAAAAGCAAGTGAATTAATAGACAAAAATGGTAAATTTGATGTTATACATGCACACGATTGGTTAGTAGCATATAGTGCAAAAACATTAAAAAATTCATATGGAACACCTCTAGTATGTACAATACATGCCACAGAAGCAGGAAGAAATAGTGGAATACATAATGAAAATCAAAGATATGTAAATGATACAGAATGGCTTTTAACATATGAATCATCAGAAGTAATAGTAAATAGTAAATTTATGAAAAATGACTTGCAAAGGTTATTTGGATTGCCATATGAAAAAATAAATGTAATATCAAATGGTATTAATATAAATTCATATACTGGAGTAGAAAGAGACTATGAATTTAGAAGACAATATGCAGCAGATAATGAAAAAATAATATTATTTATGGGAAGGTTAGTATATGAAAAAGGAGTGCAACACTTAATTTCTGCAATGCCAAAAATATTAAAAGGATATAATGATGCAAAACTAATAATAGCTGGAAAAGGTGGAATGTTAGACGAATTAAAAGCACAAGTAGAAGCAATGGGATTAGGACAGAAGGTTTATTTTACAGGATATTTAAATGCAAAACAAGTATCAAAAATGTATAAATGTGCTGATGTTTCAGTATTTCCAAGTACATATGAACCATTCGGAATAGTTGCATTAGAGGCAATGCTTGCAGGAGTTCCAACAGTTGTATCTGATGTTGGAGGATTAAACGAAATAGTAGAACATAAAGTAGATGGAATGAAAAGCTATGCTGGAAATCCAAATTCATTAGCAGATTCAATACTAGAACTACTACTAAATCCAGAACTATGTAATAATATAACAAAACAAGCAAAAATAAAAGTGAAAAATGAATATAACTGGACAAAAATTGCACAAGATACATATTTTACGTATGAAAAAGCAATATGCCAAACAATGGCTCAAATACAGGCAAATCAAATATTACAGGAGAGAACACAAAAAGTAAAAAAAGCAAAAGGAACAGAAACAGAAATTACAAACTTATTATCATTCAAAAAACGTCAGGCATATGCTTAAACACATAATTATAAAAAATAAGCAAGGGAATGACCAATTGGTGCAGTTCCCTTTAAAAAAAGAGGAGGTAATAATATGTACGTATATGATGAAGCTAACAATTTAGCAAAAGCAATACAAGAAAGCAATGAGTATTTAGAATATAAAAAAGCAAAAGAAAACCTAAATTCAAACCCAGAAATGAAACAAAAGGTAGATGAATTTGAAAAGATAAGATACGACGTTCAAGTAATGTCTTTCCAAGGAAAAGACGATCCAGAAAAAATGAAAAAACTTCAAGAAATGTACAATATATTAAATGGAGACAAACAAATAAAGGAATATTTCGATATAGAAGTTCGCTTCAATATAATGTTAGCAGACGTAAATAGAATAATAAGTGAATCAGTAAAAGATTTAATATAAAAAGCAAAAAAATTGAAAACCAAGTCAAAAACTTTAAATTATTAATTATTCACTATTCAATAACAAAAAAATTGAGAGGCAAAGCCCTCTCAATTTTTGCACTAAACGTCCATCTGACTACTTAAAAACCCAGCTGCAGATTGAACTACCTTAAGTTCAGTATCTCCCATCTTAGTATTTTGCTCCTTTGAAAGAAGTATAACACTTCCTATAACATCACCATCAGAAATAATTGGGTAAATAACTTGTGAATTATAGCGCCTTTCCTTATTATCATTCTGGGTAATAGGTAAAGCAATTTCATTATTTGCCTTGCTTGTATATATTTCTTTGTTTTCAATAACCTTTTCCAATTCAGGACTTAAAGATTGCTCTAAGAATTCCTTTTTTGAACCACCAGAAACAGCAATAACGGTGTCTTTATCTGTGATACAAGCAATATGTCCTGTTGTTTTTGAAAGAGTTTCAGCATAACCTGTTGCAAATTCAGAAAGTTCACCTATAGGTGAATATTTCTTCAAAATAATTTCTCCTTCTTTGTCTGTAAAAATCTCAAGTGGATCACCCTCTTTAATATGCAAAGTTCTTCTAATTTCCTTAGGGATAACAATTCTGCCTAAATCATCAATTCTTCTAACTACGCCTGTTGCTTTCAAAATTTTACCTCCTTTAATTATTTATGTTCAAAAATAGTATTTGAAAGAAAAAGAAAAATATTCATAAATTTGACAAAATTTTTCGAAACTATTGAAAAACAGTAAGGTTTGAGTGTATAATATTAAAAGTAAAAAAGTAGGGGGAGGGCTCCACCACTGACTATGTAAAAGTTTTTTAGGAGGAAGAAAATGGAAAATATAAATTTAAAAGATGCATATTTGAAATTCTTTGAAAGCAAAGGACATAAAATCATACCAAGTGCTCCAATTATACCAGAAAATGACCCAACCTGTTTATTTAACACAGCAGGTATGCAACCATTAGTACCATACTTAAAAGGAGAATCACATCCAGAGGGCAAACGTTTAGCAGATGTTCAAAAATGTTTTAGAACAAATGACCTAGATTCAATAGGAGATACAACACATCATACATTTTTTGAAATGCTTGGAAATTGGTCTTTAGGTGATTATTTTAAAGAAGAAGCAATTGCATGGAGTCTTGAATTTCTAACAAAACACTTGCACATTCCAATGGAAAGACTAGCTGTGACAGTTTTCAAAGGAAATAATATAGTATCAGCAGATAATGAATCAGCTGAAATTTGGAAAAAAAATGGAATAAAAGAGGAAAGAATTGCATTTTTAGGTGAAGATGATAATTGGTGGCCAAATATGGAATTAACAGGTCCATGTGGTCCAGATACTGAAATCTTTTATTGGAGAAGCAATGAAGAAATTCCAGAACAATTTGACCCAAGCAATGAAAATTGGGTAGAAATTTGGAACAATGTGTTTATGCAATACAACCATGAAACTGATGGAACCTTTGTACCATTAAAAAACAAAAATGTAGACACAGGACTTGGAGTTGAAAGAGTAACAGCAATACTTGAAGGACACACAGATAATTACAGATCTTCAGTTTGGAAGGACATAATATCTAAAATAGAAGAAATCTCAGGATTATCATATAATGATGAAAAAAATGCCAGAGCAATGAGAATTATAGCAGACCACATAAGAGCAGTTGTAATGATAGCAGGAGATGATGCTGGAATTAAGCCATCAAACACAGACCAAGGATATATGTTAAGAAGACTTATAAGAAGAGCAATTAGATATGCAAAGAAAATAAATATAGATATGAACAGTAACTGGGAACAAACTCTAGCAGAAATGATAATAGAAAAGTATTCAAAATATTATTCTGAACTTGCAAGAAATAAAAAAGCAATTTTGGAAGTTCTACAAGATGAAAAAATTAAATTTAATAGAACACTTGAAAAAGGTTTAAGAGAATTTGAAAAAGAAACCAAAAACCTTGATGGAACAGAAATAAATAAAGACATTGCATTTAGATTATACGATACCTATGGCTTCCCAATTGAATTAACAGAAGAACTTGCAATAGAAAATGGATTAACAGTAGATTTAGAAGGATTTAAAGAAAAATTTGCAGAACATCAAGAAAAGTCAAGAGAAGGAGCAACACAAAAATTTAAAGGCGGTTTAGCATCAACTGGAGAAATGGAAACAAAATACCACACAGCAACACACCTTCTAAATGCAGCATTAAAAAATGTGTTAGGAGACCATGTACATCAAAAGGGAAGTAATATTACAGCTGAAAGAATGAGATTTGACTTTTCACACAATAGCAAAATGACAGAGGAAGAAAAACAAAAAACAGAAGACCTGGTAAATGAATATATACAAATGGCGATACCTGTTGAAAAGCTAGAAATGAAAAAAGATGAAGCAATAGCACAAGGAGCAGAGGCAATGTTTTTAGATAAATATGGAGATATAGTTTCAGTATACAAAATAGGAGATGTATCAATGGAATTATGTGGAGGACCTCATGTGCATAACACGAGCGAACTTGGACATTTTAAGATAAAAAAAGAGGAAGCATCATCAGCAGGAGTTAGACGTATAAAAGCAATTTTGGAATAAAAGGAGAGAGTTGTAAAAATGGAGGATTGTATTTTTTGTAAAATAATAAATAAAGAGATTCCATCAAATATAGTATATGAAGATGATGAGATATTAGCATTTAGAGACATACACCCTGTTGCGCCAGTTCATGTGCTTGTAATTCCTAAAAAACACATAACAAGTTTAGTTGAACTAGAAAAAGAAGATGAGGCAATTATAGGAAAAATATATGGAGCAATAAATAAAATAGCAACACAAGAAGGAATACTAGAAAAAGGATTTAGAGTAATAGTAAATTGTGGAGAAGATGGAGGACAAGAAGTAAAACACTTACATTTTCATCTATTAGGTGGGAAAAAGATGGGACCAAAAATAGCATAAAAAAGATGTATAATATTTAGGGACGTGATTAAAGTTTATAAATTTTAATCACGTCTATAAATTATTGGGGGTGGAAGTAAGTATCCACCCAAGTAAAACTAATCTATAATTCAATTAGCAACCTCCACAGCCATTGTTACCTCCGCAACAGCAGCAGATTATTATTAATAGAATTATAATCCAGCAACAGTCATTTCCAAATCCGAAACCACCGCAACCGCATCCTCTATTTTCTGGCATACTACTTTCACCTCCCTTAAAGTAAGAAAAAATCTTATGTTTTTTTCATTTGTTATGTTATATACTATTCAAAATAAAAAAAATGTGTTACAAGAATTGTGATAAAAAAATCTTGCTTTTTATTTCTATTTAACATATAATCTTATGTAGTAGGTGAAGAAAATGTTAGAGAAAAACCAAATATACGAGGTTGAAATTATAGATAATGGATATCAAGGAGAAGGAATTGCAAAAATAGATAACTTTCCAATATTTATACAAGGTGTGATAAAGGGAGAACAGGTAGAAATAAAAATTCTAAAAGTTTTATCAAACTTTGCATATGCTAAAATTTTAAAGATTATTAAACCTTCAGAATACAGAACAGATGCAGATTGCAGCGATTTTCCAAAATGCGGAGGATGTAATTTAAGACATATTAAATATGACTACACTTTGAAAGTAAAAAAAGCAAAAGTTGAAAATTGTTTATATAAAGCACTAAATAGGAAACTTAAAGTAAATGATGTAATAGGAATGGATAATCCTTTAAATTATAGGAACAAATTACAATATCCAGTTGGATTAGGTAAAGACAATAATCCTGTTATGGGTGTATATTCAGAAAGAACTCATAATATAGTACCAGTTCAGAATTGCTTTATCCAAAATGAAGAGTGTAATAAAATTGCAAATAAAATATTTAAATTTATAAAAGAAAACAACATATCAGTATATAATGAACAAACACTAAAGGGAACAGTAAGGCATATTGTTATAAGAATCGGAATAAAAACAAACGAGGTTTTAGTTACTCTAGTTGTTAATGATAATAACTTTAAAAAGGAAAAAGAACTAGTAGAATACTTAACAGCAAAATACCCAAACATAAAATCCGTTGTAAAAAACTACAACACAAAAAACACGAATGTAATATTAGGGAATCAAAATGAGATAATATATGGAAAAGGATATATACACGATATATTAGGAGACTATAAATTTAAAATATCACCACTATCATTCTATCAAGTAAACCCAATTCAAACAGAGATATTATATGGTACTGCAATAAAATACGCATATGCAGATACTGAGCATACTCAAAAGAACAATATTGCATTAGACCTATACTGTGGAATAGGAACAATAGGAATATTTGCATCAAAATACTTTAAAAAAGTATATGGAGTAGAAATAGTAGAGCAGGCAATAGAAGATGCAAAAGAAAATGCAAAAATAAATAATGTGGAGAATATAGAATTTTATGCAGGAGATGTAGAAAAAGTATTACCACAGATATTAGAAAATATAGCAGGAAACCCAAAAGTAGTCTTTGTAGACCCTCCACGAAAAGGGCTAGATAATAAAACAATAGAAGTATTAAAAACAATAAAACCAGAAAAAATTGTATATATAAGCTGTAACCCAGCAACACTAGCAAGAGATTTAAAACAATTAGAAGAAAAATATGAAATAAAGGAAGTACAACCAGTAGATATGTTTCCTTATACGAGCCATGTTGAATGCGTTTCGTTGCTATGTCTTAAGTAATCTTTGAAAGTGTTAATAACACTCACTTTTTTAAAAATAAAGTTTTTGAAAAAATAATAAAAATTTATAAAAAATAGTAAAAAATTAAAAAAAATAAAGGTCTTAAATCACAAGGTGGTATGTGGTGGCTAGGTCAAAAAATATTAAAAAACTGTTTCTTTCTAAAGAGCAAAGTGCATTTGATGTACTTTGTTTTTTTGAAATATATAAGGAGGAAAGATGGAAAATATAAAAATAAAAAATTATTATAATAAAATGTCTGAAGATGCAAAAATAATACTAGTAAATATATTAGCAGATAATTTGATTTATTTACATGATTTTGAAGTTGTTGATAAAGAAGTTGTAAAAAGTATATCTTCATTGTTATTATTATTTATTAATTATAATACAAAAACTGCAATCAAAGAATTTGATGAGTTTAGTATTTATGAGAAAAAGGTTTTATATAGCATTTTGATAGATGGCATTGCATCTATCTATGTAGATAATGAATATTTGGAATATTCAGATATAGGAACTAAATATAAGCAGAAGATAATACAAGAGTTATTATCTTTTTTTAAATATCTTACAAAATTTAGTAAAGAAAAAGTATTTATGATTTATACAAAAGAAGTAAAAAAATACAGAATGAAAGAATTTAATTGGGATAATATCCCATACTAGTGTTTTAGAAGCCACAAAATCGATTGTGGTGCAAAAGAAAGGAAGATTTAAATGAATTATAAAAGATATTTTTTAACATCAGAAAGTGTAACAGAAGGGCACCCAGATAAAGTATGCGATTTAATTTCTGATAGTATTTTAGATGCTTGTTTAGAACAAGATAGTGAATCAAGAGTAGCTGTTGAGACATTTATATCAAATGGACAAGTTAATATTGCTGGTCAAATAACAACAAATGCTACAATAGATATAGAAAGTATAACAAGAGAAGTATTGAAGAATGTAGGTTATGATAGTGCTAAATTCAATATGGATTATAAAACTTGTAAAATTAATGTAAATATAACAAAACAAAGTAACGATATTGCAATAGGTGTAGATGATGGAGGTGCAGGAGATCAAGGCATAATGTTTGGATATGCTTGTGTAGAAACAGAAAATTTAATGCCATATGCAATAGATACAGCTCATAAATTAGCACAGAAACTAACACAAGTAAGAAAAAATGGTGAGATTCCATATTTAAGAAGTGATGGTAAAATACAAGTAACAGTAGAATATATAAATGATTTTCCATTTAGGATTGATACTATATTAATTTCAACACAACATAATGAAAATATATCAATAGAGGAGTTAGAAAATGACATCATAGAAAAAGTAATAAAAACAACAATTGATGATGATATGATAGATTATCAAACTAAGTTTTTAATAAACCCAACAGGAAAATTTACTATAGGGGGAGCTGTGGCTGATACAGGTCTAACAGGTAGAAAGATAATTGTAGATACCTATGGAGGATATGCTCACCACGGAGGAGGAGCTTTTTCAGGAAAAGATGCTACAAAAGTTGACCGTTCTGTAGCATATATGTTAAGACATATTGCAAAAAATATAGTAATAAATGGTCTTGCAAGAAAATGTGAAATCCAAGCATCATATGGAATTGGAATAGCAGAGCCACTTTCATTATATATAGAATGTTTTGGAACAAATACAATACCTGAATGTGAAATTATAAAAATAATAAAAGAAACTTTTAATTTAACACCTAGAGGTATAATTGAGTATTTAGATTTAAAAAAGCCTATATACTCAAGAACAACAAATTATGGACATTTTGGAAGAGAAGAGTTTACTTGGGAGAAAGTTAGACAAATATAAAAAGAAAGATGAAGAAGACTTGTAATTGTATTGTATGAGAGTTAACATACAACACAACTTGCATAAGTCTTTTTTTCTTGGAAAGGAAAAAGTTATGCATTTATTAATATTTATATTGGGTGCTATGTTTGGAGGAACAATAACACTATTTTTACATTGTTGTTTAATTTTAGGAAGGGAGAGTGATAAACAATGGGAGGAAGAGCAGATTTCGAAGAAAGAAAAGAATACAAAAAATTAAGATATGAAGAGTTGGCACAAAAAGCTAAAGAAAAGTCAGAGCAATATATGAATTCAAATGCTAATAGGATTTTACAAATTGCACCACGGACAACCAATTATAGTAGGACATTATTCTGAAAAAAAGCATAGAAGACTTATAGATAGAGCACATAGTGATATAAGAAAATCTATTGAAGAAGATGACAAAAGTAAGTATTATGCAGATAAAGCTGAAACAGTAGAAAATAATAAAGCTATATATAATGATGATCCTAATGCAATTGAAAAATTAAAGGATAAATTACAGTATTTAGAAAAGCAAAGGGAACTTATAAAAGCAGATGAAAATCATACGACTTGGCAGTTACAAAATATTGGTGCTACCATCAGAGAAGTAAAAAGAAGAATTCAAAAATTAGAAAGATTAGAAAATATTGAATTTTCTGATAAGGAATTTAATGGTGGTAAAATAATACACAATAAAGAAATAAATAGAATTCAAATATTATTTAATGATATTCCAAGTGAAGAAATAAGAAGTCATTTGAAACATAGAGGTTTTCATTGGTCAAGAAGAGAGGGAGCTTGGCAACGAGAATTTAATGAAAATACAATAAAAGTTACTAATATATTGATGAAAGATGTTCTAAATAAACAGCAAGAGCAGGAGGAAGAATTTGAATAGATATACATTATTAAAAGAATTTTATGATTTAACTGCTCACAATTTATATTGCTATTCAGCAGATAGTTTAATGACAAGAGCAAAAGATGGCTTTGAAGAATCTTGGTATAAAGAAAAAGAAAAACTTGAACTAATTGAAGAATTAATAGAGGATGAGAAGCAAAGCAAATTCAAACTATATTATTCAATAAAAAGTTTAAAAGAAATAAGTGCAAACAAAGAATTGGCATATTTGGAAGATAGAAAGAATGGAACTAGTTGTTACCTAAAAGCTAATGCTATTAATGAAAATAAAGAACTTGAATATGAATTAGTTTTTAGTATTCATAAAAAGGATGCTTTTGATGATGAATACGATAATGTCTATACAAAAGAATTAGACACTAGATTTTTAAATAGTAGAAACATTTTAAAAAATAAAATGGAGAAAGAACTAGAAAAGTTCAATAAATTTATAGAAAAATATGGAGTATATAGTAAGTTCTATGAAGATGAAAGAACAGAAGAATTGGAGTGATTTTTAAAGGTAAAACTACTCCAATAAAGAATAAAAAAGCCACAAAATCGATTCTCGTGCGAGAGAATTTTAAGGAGGAGATGTAGAAGTGGAAAATTCAAAAATGAATGTAAATTTAAAAAGAAATGGTAAAGAATACGAAGTGCTTAATAAATGTGTAAATAAATATTTAACAAATAATAATGAATCATTAGACCTTGAAACAATAAACAATATAGAACATTTATTAAATAATATTGAAGATATTGATGTAAAAATACTAGATGCATATTTAGAAATTAAAGATTACACAATAAATAATATAGATGAAATAATAGAATTACTTTCAAATATAGACTATTATAAAATAATAAACATTCATAACAATAAGGAGTTAGGAGAGTATGTTTTAAATAATGTTCCTGATTTTGAAATACCAGAATATTTAATGCAATTTATAGATATTGAAAAATTAGGAGAACAATATTTTTCTACAAATAATATAAAATATAAGTTTTATTCAAAAGGTGCATTACTCAATATTAGATATATGTTTACAAATGACTTAATAGATGAAAAGATTACAGAAAAGCATATAATAAGATTGCTAGTAACTGATAGTAAAAAGTATGAAAAAGATAATTTGTGTAAAAGAGTAGATTTAATATTTCCAATGTCAGAAAATAGACTAAAAGAAAAACTTGAGCTATTAGGAGTAAAGGAAAATAGTATAAAAGTTCTAGAATGTTCAATTTTAAATTTATACCCACAAGTGAAAAACAATTTAACATTGATAATGGAAAGAATAGTAAGCAGATTAGAGTTTAGAGAAAAAGACATATCGTTGCCTGATGTACAAGCATTAGCATTAAGATTGCAAAAAATGGACAACATTCAAATCGCAAAATTTGTTGCTCTTTTAGAGTACAAAGAAATGGATGTTAATTCATTTAAAGATATAATAAAGTTAACAGAAGAAATAAAGAAATATGAGTTATTACCTGATATTCAAAATGCAAAAGCAATGGGAGAATATTTAGTAAATGAAACAGGGCATTTTGATAATGTAAGTGAATTGGCAGAATATATTGATTATGAAAGATTAGCAGAAGATTATACAAGAAATGGTTGTACATATAGTGGAAGATATACTGCATTAGGATATCTAATGGAAAAAGAAAGTTTTGAATTAGAACAAAATGAAGAGGAGGAATTTGAATAATGGAAAAACCAAAATGTGCTTTGATTGGAAAAGATGGAAATATTTTTAATCTTATGGGAATTGCATCTAGGACTTTAAAAAGAAATGGTATGCAAGAGCAGTCGAAAGAAATGATAGAAAAAATAACTACAAATGCAAAAAGTTATGATGAGGCTCTTTGTATAATATCAGAATATGTTGATATAACTGATGAGGCAGGTCTTGAAGAAGATTTTGAAGAATATGAATAGGAGAGATTTAGTTTGAGTAAAAAAATAATAAGAATAAGTGATATAAGAGAAGATTTATACGATGCAAATTTGGATACAGAATATAGAGAGGCATTGGCACATAGTTTAATGACATTAGGATATGTAAGTGATACTCCATTAAATCTATATTATGGAACAGAAGAAGAAAAAAGAGAACTAGAAAAGGTTGAAAAAATGTCATTAAACTCTAATCAAATAAGTGAGATAATACATTTGATGATGTACGAAATGAGAAACGATTTTCAATATGAAAGATTTAAGCCAGTTGCTAATAAATACATTGATATATCAGAAAAGATGAGAGGTAAAGATTTAAAAACTAATTCTCAACATAAAGAAATTCAAAAAGTAAAATGTAATATTTATGGTATGGTATTCATTCCTGAAATATTAGGAGAAGTATCTAAAATATTAAAGCAAAATAATATGTATAATGAGTCTAGAACTATGATAGAAAAAGCAACTTTATCATACAGTTATGATGAGTCAATAAAAGCCATAGAAGAATATGTTGAGATCACAAAAGAACGAGAAGAAGAGGAAGAATTTGAATAAAAAAGCTAAAAATATGGGGAGACCAAAAGTCACCCTATAAAAAAAAGAGTATCTCGCTAAAAGCCACGCTTTTAGGCTGTTTGAGGGAGTCGGAGCGACTCCCTGTTCCTGCAAAATTGCTATGAGGCAATTTTGAACCGAATATCAGGAAAGAGCAAGGAGGGATTATTGAGTAAGCAAGACAAAGAAGAATTGGTTAGAATGTTTGTAAAAGTTCCTAAAAGTAAAAAAGAAATGATACAAAAAGTTGTTGAAAAAACTTCATATAATACTGCATCAGATTTAATAAGAGCAGGTATAGATAAAGAGTTAAATATTCAAATGTATAAAGATAATTTAGAGGTTATTCTTCAAGAAATAAGTAAATGCATAGATTATAAATTAGATGGATTCATTAAATCACAAAGAAAATTATATGCAAATAATGTTAGAATAAGTGCAATAAATACTTATGCAATGGGTGAAGTATTAAAAAGAATTTTGGGAGATGAACTTCATAAGGAGTATATAGAAATATTAAAAAGTGCAAGAGAAAAATCAAATTACTTTGTTAGTAGAAAAGTAGAAGATATTTCGAAAGATGAATTGATAGACTTCTATAATATAGGTGGAATTTATAGAAATGAGTAATTTAATATTTATATTTAAAGCATATAATCCAAATAAACGAACAACATATTTTCAACATAAAGGATATACAGATTATATTGCTAATAGTAAATATGTTTTGAAAAATCCTAATACAACGCACGGACTTTTTGGAGTTGTTAAAAGGTTTCCTAACATACAAAATGAAGAAAATATTGAGCCGATTATTAATTACATTGATGAGTTGGCAAAAAATAGAGTACCAATATATAGAGGATATATTTCACTTCGAGAATATGATGCAGAGCGATTAGGATATTATGAACAAGATAAATGGAAAAATCTTTTGGAGAATAGACTACCGAGTATTGCAAAAAAGATGAATATAAAATTAGAAGATATACAGTATTTAGGTGCAGTACACATTGAGGAAGGACATCCACACTTTCAATTCTTTGTATGGAGTAAAAAGCAAAAAATAAATTATTTTGTAAAATATAAAGAAATTAATAAATTAAGAAATGAGTTTACAAATGATGTTTTTCGAGAAGATTTACTACTAATATATCAAGAAAAAGATTTAGTAAAGAAAAATATTACATCAGAAAATTACATATTAAATGAATTGAAAAAAGTAACTTCAAATGAAAAGCTAATACAAGAATTATTAAATTATGAAAAAAATTATAATCAGTCAAGAAAAATAAGGGCATTACTAAAAGATTCAGAAGTCAAGAATATTGTTGATTTACTTATAGATTTAAAAAAAGATTTAAAACAAACAACAGGAAGTATAAAGTATCAATATTTAATGAAGTATCCTGATATTATAAATAAACTTAATAATATTTCAAATACGATTATAGATTCATCTGTACAATGCAAAATTGAGATTGAAAAATATATAAAAGCAAAACAAAAATTGGAGAAATTCAAATATTCTAATAAAGAAAAGCTAGAACAAGCAATGGCTAAAGCAAAAGAAGAGGCACAAGAAGAAGTAATAAAATTAATAGGAAATCAAATACTAGATATAGAGAGAAAGTGGTTAAATACAAGTGAACCATATACTTATATAAAATATAATAATGATAGTAGAGATTTGACGGATAGAATATTAACTGCATTATATTTTTTAACAGAAAATCAAAATAAATTAAATAGAAATTATGAATTAAATTATAAAAAGCAGTTATCAAAACAAGCAAAGAAGGAACTTGCACGATCAAAAAGAAATGCATCATCTTTTGAGTGGGAAGATGAAATTTAGGAGAATATGTGGATATAAAAACAAAATTATTATTAAATTTAATGCATAATAACGATTATTTTACAAATTTAAACGATTATCTAACAGATATGGTAAATAAAGATAAACTCTCATACAAAAATTTAGAATATTTATATAATAAATTATATCTAAATAAATCACAATATTTAAAACAGAATATTTTTCCAGTATGCCAGTTTTTAATAAAAGGATATTCAATAGAAGAGGCTGAAAAACTTGCTAAACTATTACCAGATGCAAATAAATTAACGGTATTTTGCTATGAAGAAAAGGAAAGAGGGTATCTGTACAATAAACTATTTATGGATTTAAGGTTTGTTTATTTGCAATATGATGAGTATATTAAAAATGGATGTGATAAAGAAAGAGCCTTTGAAATAGTAAAGGAAGATATTGAAAACACAACAATAAAGCAAAGACAAGTTGAAGTTAATGTAAAAGAGCAGGAGATTACATCAAGAAAAGAATTAGGAAAAATTTGCGATGAAATATATGAACAGATGCAAAAACTTAGAATTGATTTTGAGAAAAATACAATAAATGATAAGAAATTAGTAGAAATTTTCAAAGAAGATAATATAAAAGGTAGATTTTCAAGTATTATGGTTGCAGGAACAATTTTAGGTGGTATAGAATTAAGAAATATTTGGAGAGATAATGGTAAATTAGAAGGAGAGAAAGAAATATTTCCATACAACGAAGAGCAAATTAGAATGATAGACAAATATGATAGATTACAAGAAACATTAGATAAAATCGAACATTATGCAGAGTATATTTTAGAAGATGAAGAAGAATTTGAATAAAATATTGAACAAAAAAACAAAATATGGTAAAATGTAAATAGTTGAATAGGCAATATAAAAAAGATTTAAAATAATAAAAATAATATTTTCTATTTTGGGATATATAGTATAATATATATGGAAAGGAAATAAAAAGCTATGAAGATGGAATTTATATTTGATGAAAATAAATTAAAAAAATCAGGTTATACAGAGGAACAATGCTTAAATGTAATTAGAAAACACTTTAATAGTTATAAAAGTAATACAATTGTTGAAACGGAAAAAGGAGTTTTTGAAGGGCAAGAAGAAGATTGGAATGCTTTTGGAGAAACAGCAAAATTCCCATATACAAGTTGGTTTTTAAAGGTTATTAAAGAATGGTATTGGTATGTAGACGAGGGTGATGGATTAGGACTACAAAAAGAAGATTGTTTACAGAGTTATTATGAAGTGAAAGCAGTAAATGCTTAAAAGGGAGTAATATATAAATGAGGAAAGCATTGAACTTTGATTTAGATACTAAAAAATATGAAGAAAACACAGGAAAACATTCTCCAACGGCATATGTAGAAATAAAGAGATTTCTAGAAAAGAACAATTTTGAACATAGGCAGGGATCAGGCTATATCTCAAAGGATTCTCTAAATGATGGTAAGGTTTTCGCAATCATTCAAAGTATGTCTATAGAATTAAAATGGTTAAAGAATTGCGTTAAACAAATTGATGTAACAAATATTGGCAAACAACATTCTTTATTAGAAACAATAAGTAAAGCAACAAATGATAATGATTTATCAGAGTTGGAGATATAAAACTATATTGAGAAAATATGTATCGCTCTTAGGTGGTGCGATTAATAAATTATTCCATTAGACAAATATGTGTCGCTCTTGGGTGGTTGCGACTAATAAATTATCCCAAATGAAAATAGTTAAAATATATTATAGAGTAGTAAATCTACTCTTATTTTAATGTGAAAGGGAAAATTCAATTAGTGAATTGAAAAGAACAGGAGAATAAAAATTAGTAGAAGAATTTTATTAATTATTGCCCTTATATTAAGTATATGGATATCTGCATATTTTTCAGTTAGCTTACACTTAATATTGAGTAATAATTTTAATAGCTTGTTACAAATAAATATTAAAACAATAATAAATACATTAGTAAATGATTCAAGAGTGCTAACAATGTTCTGTATAATAGAACTGATAGTAGCCTCTTTTTTATTACTATTTTCTAATAGAAATAAAAATATATATTATAGTGAACAAGTAGAGCTAACACCAAAAATAAAAGTGCCAAAGCCTATTGGACAGGGACAATATGGCACAGGTTGGTGGTTAAATAAAAAGGATTTTAATAAAGTATTTGGTTGTAATGTAATAGATAGAACAAAAGAGTATAATCAAGTATGTTTAAAATCTGCAGGTATAGTAACGCATTTTGAAAGAGATGGTAATTTGGATAAGATTTATTATATAAATGAAAACTTGCACACTTTATTAGTTGGTAGCACAGGATCAGGAAAAAGTAGGTCAGTTATAATTCCAACAATAACAATGCTTGGATTAGCAGGAGAAAATATGTGTATATCAGATGTTAAGGGAGAGTTATATTTATATACAGCAGAAAATTTAAAAAAGATAGGATATGATGTAATTGCAATAGATTACATCAATTTTTTAAAAAGTAATAAATATAACTATTTAGATATAATCATAAATGCAGTAGAGCAAGACAATATACCATTAGCAGAAAGTTTGATAAATGATTTAGTAAATATATTAGTTGAAAAAAATGAGAAAACAGAACCTATATGGAAAAATGGTGAAATGAGTGTAATAAAAACAGCAATTATGGCTGTTGTATTAGAAAACAAAGGAAGAAGAGAATATCAAACATTACCTAATGCATATTACTTTGTTGCAGAAATGTTTAAAGAAAGAAATGGTAAGATGCCAATAGATGAATATATGGCTAAAAAAGAGGCAAACGATCCAATTAAAAAATTCTTTGCAATAGCACGGTACAGCACCACAGAAAACAAGAGCAAGTTTTGTTGCTGTTGCATTATCGACACTTCAAATGTTTGTAGATGAATATGTTGCAAATAATATTCAAACATCCGATTTTGATATTAATAATTTTGGTAATAAAAAAACAGCAATATATATTTTGCTACCTGATGATAGAGATACTTACCATAGACTTGGTAGTATTTTAGTTAAGCAATTATATACATCACTTGTTGAACAAAGTAGACAAACTGGTGGAGAGTTAAAAAACAGAATGAACTTTATACTAGATGAATTTGCAAACTTTACAAAAATAGATTCATTTCAAGCAATGCTAACAGTTGCAAGAGGCAGAAATATTAGATTTTTCTTATGTTTGCAATCATTACTTTCTCAAATAGAAGAAAAGTACGGAAAAGAAGGAGCACAAAGTATTATAGACAATTGTATGTTGATATACTTAAAAACAGGAAATATAGAAACAGCAAATAAAATATCTGAAAGACTTGGAACTTATACTGCACAAAGTTATGGAGAAAGTAGTAATTCAAACAGTAAGTATGATAAATCAAGTAGTAGTATGAGTTTAATTTCAAGAAAACTGCTCACACCAGATGAAGTTTTAATGATAGAAAATCCTTATGCTTTGGTTATGGTATCAGGAAAACCACCTGCAATAACAACAATACCTGATATTTCAAAAATGCATTTTAATAAAATAAATGGTATGGGAAGTAAAGAACATAATCAAAAGTTAAGAATTGAAAGGGAAAATGCAAGAGAAGAAAGACCAATAAAGCCAATTAAAATTTGGAACATTTGGGATAAACAAACAGAAGAAAAAATGCCTAGAATGAAGGTAGAAGTTATTCAGGATAACTTCAGGAAGAATTTAAAAGGTAAATGAAAAAATTTAAAAAAGTATTAAGGATTACAGCAAAAATTTTAGCTTGGATAGTATTTTTATTTTCTGCAATGATGTTTAAAGGAGTGTTTGCTACATCACTTGAAAGCACAAAATTAGTAACAGGAACACAAAGTCTTGTTAATGCAATTATTTCATGGCTTACAGGAATAGGCATAACTGTGTGTGGAGGATACTTCATATACTATGTATATTGTTTAAA